>JAVECW010000071.1 GCA_030841285.1 Microbacteriaceae bacterium | reverse complement strand
CACGGTCCCCTCGTAGTCCACGACGCCGGAACTCGAGTCGGCCGACCACGAATCCGCCCCCTGGGTCGGCGCCAGCGCGCTGGCTTCGACGTCGACGAGGTCATCGCCATTGTGACTCCTGCCGTAGACGACCTGCACCGTGACGTCATCGGGCGCGAGACCACCGAGCTGGATGCGCGCGCGCAGGTGCAACTCGTCTCCGACCTGCGGCACCGTGTCGACGCCCCCGGACTCGACATGCACGACCGCGACGTTCGGCCAGGCCCCCGTGATGCGCGCCTTCCAGGCGGCAAGGTCGCGCGCCGACTGGTAGCCATTCGCCGTGAGCTGGCGCTCGCACGTCGTGGCGGGCCGATACAGGCGCTCGACGTACTCGCGTACCATCCGGTCGGCGCTGAGCGCAGGCGAGAGAGTCGAGAGCGTGTGCCTGATCGCCTGCACCCAGCGCTCGGGAATGCCCTCGTGGTTGGCCTCGTAGAAGCGCGGCGCGATCTGGTTCTCGATCAGGTCGTAGAGCGAGTCGGCTTCGAGCGCGTCACGCTCCGCTGAATCACCTGCGGCATCGGCCGATGGGATCGCCCAGCCGTTCTCGCCGTCGTAGTACTCGTTCCACCAGCCGTCGAGGATCGACAGGTTCAACGCACCGTTGAGCGCCGCCTTCATGCCGGACGTTCCGCACGCCTCCAGCGGGCGCAGCGGGTTGTTCAGCCACACGTCCGTACCCGGGTACAGGACCTGCGCCATGGCGATGTCGTAGTCGGGAAGGAAGACGATGCGCGTTCGCAGTTCGGGATCTGAGGCGAACTGCACGAGCTTCTGGATGAGGCGCTTGCCTTCATCGTCGGCCGGATGCGACTTTCCGGCAATCACGAACTGCACGGGGCGCTCGGAGTTGAGCACGATCGACCGCAGCCGGTCCGGGTCGTGCAGCATGAGTGTGAGCCGCTTATACGTCGGAACTCGACGCGCAAAACCGATCGTGAGCACGCTCGGATCCAGCAGCTCGCTCATCCAGATCGGCGCGACGCCACCCGGGTTCTGGTGTTCCCAGGCCGCCGCGACGCGGCGCCTGGCATCCTCGACGAGTTGAGTGCGCATCCGATTGCGAACCGCCCACAGGTCACCGTTGCTGACCGCACTCGACCCCCAGTCTGCTGCGGTGGTATCGGCCGTGCCGAGGCGTTCAGCCGCGAGCGAGAGGAGCATCGGGTCGGTCCAGGTGGGTGCGTGCACGCCGTTGGTCACCGAGTCGATCGGCACCTCGTCGACGTCGAACCCCGGCCACAGGCCGCCGAACATCCTCCGGCTGACCTCGCCGTGCAGCTTGGACACTCCATTGGCGTGCTGGCCGAGGCGGAGACCCATGACGGCCATATTGAAGACGTCGGGTGAACCGCCGGGGTAGTCCTCCGCGCCGAGAGCGAGCACGTCGCCGACGTTGACACCCGGCAGCAGGTCGGTGGAGAAATAGCTCTCGATGAGCGGGCGTTCGAACCTGTCGATACCCGCCGCGACCGGAGTGTGCGTCGTGAAGACCGTGCCAGCGCGCACGACCTGGAGCGCTTCGGCGAAGCTCAGGCCCTCGCCGATGAGGTCGGAGATGCGCTCGAGGCCCAGGAATCCGGCGTGGCCCTCGTTCGTGTGGAAGACCTCGGGCGCTTCCGCTCCGGACAGCTCGGTCCACTGCTTGACGGCGCGCACGCCGCCGATGCCGAGCAGCAGCTCCTGCAGAAGCCTGTGCTCTCCACCGCCGCCATAGAGACGATCGGAGACAGAGCGCAGCGATTCCTCATTCTCGGGGATGTCGGTATCCAGGAGGAGGAGCCTGACTCGACCGACGGCGGCCTGCCACACGCGCGCATGCAGCGTGCGCCCGCCTGAGAGCGCGAGTGTGATCTGCACGGGCGAGCCGTCCGGCAGGCGGAGCACGGAGAGCGGGAGCCCGTCCGGGTCGAGAAGTGGGTAGTTCTCGACCTGCCAGCCGTCAGCCGAGATGGCCTGGCTGAAATACCCAGACCGGTAGAACAGGCCGACCCCGACCAGCGGAACACCGAGATCCGATGCGCTCTTGAGGTGGTCGCCCGCGAGAATGCCGAGACCGCCGGAGTACTGCGGGAGCGCGGCCGCGATCCCGAACTCCGGCGAGAAGTATGCGATGCCCTTCGGAGCATCGTCATCGAGGCCCTGGTACCACCGCGGCTGCTCGAGATAGGTCCGCAGTTCGTCTCGCAGCTGGTTCGACCAACCGACGAAGCCGCCATCGGCGGCGAGCTCGGTGAGCCGCGCAGGCGGAACGGCACCCATGAGCGCAATCGGGTCGTGACCCGTCTGCTGCCAGAGCTCCGGCGAGATCCGCGCGAAGAGTTCCCTGGCCGGCTCATGCCAGGACCAGCGCAGGTTGCCCGCGAGCTCCTCAAGGGCGGCCAGCTGCTCAGGAAGCACTGCTCGAACGGTAAAACGACGGATTGCCTTCACCGCCTTAGCCTAAGGGAGGCGCGTTACCCCAGGTAAATGCGCCGCAATGCCACGTTCACCCATGCAAGGGGTGCCAAGACGGGTGCAGAGCGCTACGGTCGGAGTTGTGGGAAAGACCGTGGAAAGCCGCCAACCGGACGCAGTAGACGCGATGGCAATCACCGAACCGACGACCGCGAATGACCAACCGAGATCCGAATTCAGGCCGGTCCTCGGCCGCATCCCGATCCTCGCGCTTTCACCCCAGGTCGACGACGGACTCTGGCCGGCCAAGGCCTTCAGCGGCGAAGTGGTGCCGTTCGGCGCGACCACATTTCGCGAGGGCCACGACGTCATCGGCGTCGACCTGCTTCTCGTCGACCCGGACGGAGTGCAAACCGAGCATCGGATGACGCCAGCCGAGCCAGGCACGGATCGCTGGCTCGTCTTGGTGCAGGTCGAAGCAGAGGGGATGTGGCGCTTCCAGGTGAAGGCATACGCAGACGAGTATGCGACCTGGCTGCACGACGCGGCCGTCAAGATCCCGGCGGGCGTGGACGTCGAACTCATGCTCACGACGGGCGCGGGGTTGCTCGAGCGGGCCAAGGCAGACAAGCGCTACGGCACAGCAGAGCGACGGCGCCTCAGCGAAGCAGCGAAGACTCTGGCGAAGCGGGACCTGCCAGCGGATGCACGTCTCGCGGCGGCCACGGATCTTCGCATCGTCGACATCCTGGCGGCCCGCCCGCTCATCGACCTTCCCACCCTCTCCCCCACCCGCAGCATCCGAGTCGAGCGCACGCGGGCCGGCGTCGGCAGTTGGTACGAATTCTTTCCCCGTTCGGAGGGCGCGAAGAAGAACGCGGACGGCTCGTGGAAATCCGGGACCTTCCGGACCGCGGCCAGGCGCCTGCCCGAGATCGCGGCCATGGGATTCGACGTCGTCTACCTGCCACCCATCCACCCGATCGGGCGCGCCTTTCGCAAGGGCCCGAACAATTCACTGAACGCGGGCACGAACGATCCTGGCTCGCCGTGGGCAATCGGCTCCGCCGAGGGCGGTCACGACGCGATCCATCCGGATCTCGGTACGGAGAAGGACCTCGCGTACTTCCTCGGCAAGGCGAAGCAGGCCGGACTCGAGATCGCGATCGACCTCGCCCTTCAGGCATCCCCCGATCACCCCTGGGTGATCGAGCACCCAGAATGGTTCACGACGCTGCCAGACGGCTCCATCGCATTCGCGGAGAATCCGCCGAAGAAGTACCAGGACATCTACCCGGTCAATTTCGACAACGACCCGGCCGGCATCCGCGCCGAGGTGCTGCGGATCGTGCGCTACTGGATCGGACAGGGCATCCGCATCTTCCGGGTCGACAATCCGCACACGAAGCCGCTCGACTTCTGGGAGTGGCTGCTGCACGAAGTCAACGCACAGTACCCGGATGTCGTCTTCCTCGCCGAAGCATTCACGCGGCCCGCGATCCTGCAGACACTCGCCAAGATCGGCTTCCAGCAGTCGTATACGTACTTCACCTGGCGCAACACCAAGGATGAGCTCGAGGAGTTCCTCGACGGGCTCGCCCACGAGACGGCGGATTTCCTCCGCCCCAATCTCTTTGTCAACACGCCGGACATCCTGACCGAGTACCTGCAATTCGGCGGCCCGGCCGCGTTCAAGATCCGCGCAGCCATCGCCGCGACGGCCGCCCCGACCTGGGGCGTGTATTCGGGCTTCGAACTCTTCGAGAACGTCGCGCGCACCGGCGCGGAGGAATACATCGACAACGAGAAGTACGAGTACCGGCCGCGCGACTACGCCCGCGCTCAAACCCAGGGCCGCTCGCTCGCGCCCTATCTCACGCTGCTCAACCAGATCCGCAGCGAGCACTCATCACTGCGCCAGCTGCGCAACCTGCACATTCACAAGAGCGAAGACGACTCGATCCTCGTCTACAGCAAGTACCTGAGCGGCGAATTCACCCGCAGCGGCAAAGCGGATGCCATCCTCGTCGTCGCCAACGTCGACCCGCACTCGGTGCGCGAGACCGTCGTGCACCTCGACGTCACCCGGTTCGGCGTCCCGCTCGGCAGGAGCTACGAGGTCAAGGAACTCATCACGGGCGCGAAGTGGACCTGGAGCGCAGACAATTACGTGCGCCTGGATGCCTTCGACGAACCTGTCCACATCCTGCGAGTGAAGGCGGTCGAGTAATGGCACCGATCCCCGAGGGCACCGCGGCCATCGAGATGCCGCCGCTCAGCGACGAGCTCATCGCTGCTGTCGCGGAGGGTCGCCATCACGACCCGCATTCTGTGCTCGGGCAGCACGTGGTCAGCGCACCGGGAATCGCGGACCCGGTCACGGTCATCCGCACCCTGCGGCCGCTCGCGAGCGAGGTCATCGCCGTCCTCGCGACCGGATCGCGGGTCGAACTCGGCCATCGTGCGCACGGCATCTGGCAGGGCTTCAGCCTGCTCGGCCCCGTGGACTACGAGATCGAGACGCATTACGCGGATGCGCCAAGCTGGACGGCCGACGACCCGTACCGCTACGCCCCGTCGATCGGCGATCTTGACCTGCACCTGATCGGCGAAGGCAGGCACGAACGGCTGTGGGACGCACTCGGCGCCCACCACCGCCCGCACGTGGGCGTCCTGGGGGCCGTCTCTGGCACCTCATTCACGGTGTGGGCGCCGCATGCCCGCGCGGTGCGCGTGATCGGCGAATTCAACGGCTGGAACGGCGTGCAGCACGCCATGCGAAACATGGGCCCGACGGGTGTGTGGGAGCTCTTCGTGCCCGGCGTGGCTCCCGGCACCACGTACAAGTTCGAGATCCTCGGCCAGAACGGCGTCTGGGTGCGCAGGGCGGACCCGATGGCCCGTTACACCGAGCACCCGCCTGCGACGGCATCCGTCGTCGGCGAGACGCACTACGAGTGGCAGGATGGCGCGTGGCTGGACGTGCGGGGCGCATACAACCCCCACGACGGGCCGATGAGCGTCTACGAACTTCATGTCGGGAGTTGGCGACCAGGCCTCGGCTACCGCGAGCTGGCGGACCAGCTCATCGAATACCTCCACGAGCTCCAGTTCACGCATGTCGAGTTCCTGCCCGTCGCGGAGCATCCGTTCGGCGGTTCCTGGGGGTACCAGGTCACGGGCTACTACGCCCCGACCAGCCGCTTCGGCCACCCAGACGACCTGCGTTACCTCATCGACCGGTTGCACCAGGCCGGCATCGGCGTGTTCATGGACTGGGTGCCCGGCCACTTCCCCAAGGACGAGTGGGCACTCGCCAACTTCGACGGCCAGCCTCTGTACGAGCACCCGGACCCGCGGCGCGGCGAACAGAAGGAGTGGGGCACACTCGTGTTCGACTTCGGCCAGTCGCAGGTGCGCAACTTTCTCGTCGCGAACGCGCTCTACTGGCTCGAGGAATTCCACGTCGACGGGCTGCGAGTCGACGCCGTGGCATCCATGCTCTATCTCGACTATTCACGCAAGGATGGCGAGTGGCTGCCCAACCAATACGGTGGCCGCGAAAACCTCGAGGCGATCAGCTTCCTCCAGGAGGTCACGGCCACTGCGTACAAACGCAGCCCTGGCATCGTCATGATCGCCGAGGAATCCACAAGCTGGGGCGGTGTGACGGCTCCCACGGCGAGCGGCGGCCTAGGCTTCGGCTTCAAGTGGAACATGGGCTGGATGCACGACGCCCTGCAATACATCCACGAAGACCCGATGTACCGCTCGTACCACCACAACGAGATCACGTTCTCCCTCGTCTACGCGTTCAGCGAGAACTTCCTGTTGCCGATCAGCCACGATGAGGTCGTGCACGGCAAAGGATCGCTCCTCTCGAAGATGCCAGGCGACCATTGGCAGCAACTAGCCAACGTCCGGGCGTTCCTGGCGTTCATGTGGGCGCACCCCGGCAAGCAGCTGCTCTTCATGGGCCAGGAATTCGGTCAGCCCTCCGAGTGGAGCGAGGAGCGCGGCCTTGACTGGTGGATCCTCGATCAGCCGACGCACCGGGGCCTCTTCGACCTCGTCGGCCAGCTGAACCGCGTCTATCGCGCCAATCGACCGCTCTGGGCGCTCGACAACGACCCGGCCGGCTTCGAATGGATCGACGGAGGCGATGCGCAGGGCAACGTCGTGTCGTTCCTGCGCTTCGACGAGGACCGCAACCCGATCGTGATCCTGATGAACTTCTCCGGTAATCCGCATTCGAACTACCGTGTCGGCCTGCCATTCGCGGGCAGGTGGGAGGAGCTTCTGAACACGGATGCGACAGCGTTCGGCGGATCGGGTGTCGGGAATCTGGGCATTATCGAGGCGCTCGACGAGCCGTGGGCTGGACGACCGGCATCGGCCGAGATCGTCCTTCCGCCGCTCTCCGGGCTCTGGCTCAGGCCCGCGAGGTAAGCCAGTCGGCGTAACTGATCGTCCCCGCCACCCGATCCCGCGCGAGGTTGCCTCCGGCCTTCCATACCTGGCCCACGGCGGTGGGAACCGGCATGGGGACGATGAGGCCATGCCGCCCTGTCGCGCGCTTCCACTGCTCGGCCATCTGCCTGCTTGTGAGTATCTGGGGGCCTGCGAATGTCTCGGTCGCATCCGGCTCTCCAGCACCCGTGGCGGCGTCCACCAGGATGCTGGCGACATCCGCCGTTGCGATCGTCTGGAACCGCACCCCGGAGAATGCAGGGATCAAGCCAACCCGGGCACCCGCCTCGAAGAACGATGTGATGAGGTCGTGGAACTGGGTCGTCCGAACGATACGCGTCTCGAGCGCGGATTCTCGGTAGATCTGCTCCTGTGCGGCCTTGGCCCGGTAGTAGGAGTAGCTCGACTTGTCCACATTGATGATCGAGAGCAGCACCGCCTTGCCGATACCCCAGCGCGCAGCGGCGTGCAGCAGATTGAGCGTGCCAACCGTGAGTACGGTCTGCGACGCCCGGCCGACGCCGTTGGTCGTGTCGATGAGGACGTCGTTGCGATCCAGGACTTCTTCCAGGCCGTACGCCGTCACGACATCAGCCACCGCGTATCGCGCACCGGCCACGTATGCGGGGTCGCCCTCTGTTGGAATGCGCCGACTCGCGACGCTCACCTCGTGGCCGCGACGAACCGCCTCGAGCGTCACGTGGCGTCCGCAGAGGCCCGTGCCCCCTACAACAAGCACACGCGACACCCGTGACCCCCTGGAGTCAGAACACGTCAGTAGAGAAGTGCCGCCAGCCTAGCCCTGGCCCGGGTGACGCGCGGGTCGTCCACACCGGCTATCTCGAAATACTCGAGCAGTCGCGTACGCACGGCGTCCTTGCCTGCAGCGTCGAGCGTCGGGAACAGTGTGAGCAGCCGGTCGAACGCGTCGTCGAGATGGCCACCCGACAGGTCGAGATCGGCCACAAGTAGCTGGGCATCCAGGTCATCTGGTGCGGATGCCGCCGCGGTGCGGATCTCGTCGATCGTCTTGCCCTGGAGCCTCGCGAGCAGGCTGACCTGCGCCAACCCCGCAACCGCCATCGCATCGCGCGGATCCTGCGCGATCGCAGTCTTGTACTCCGCCATCGCGACGGAGTAGTCGCCGCGTTCGATTGCCTCGTACGCCTCAGCGTGGTGCGGCGGCAACGGCGCTGGCTCCGGCTCGCCGGCAGGGGCACCGGCACCGGGGCTCTCGCCTGCGCCATCGACGATGGCCGACCCGGTGACGCCATTCTGCGCGGCGAGGACGAGCACCTGCTCGAGAACCTCGCGCACCTGCTGCTCCGGGATCGCACCGGCGAAAAGCGAGACCGGCCGTCCGCCGATGACGGCGGCCACCGCGGGAATCGACTGCGCCTGGAACGCCTGCGTGAGCTGCGGGTTGGCATCCACATCGACCTTGACGAGCACGAGGCGACCCCCGTACTCCCCCACGAGCTTGTCGAGGATGGGAGAGAGCTGCTTGCACGGCTCGCACCATTCCGCCCACAGGTCGACGATGACGGGGACGGTCATCGACAGGTCGAGGAAATCGCTGAAGTTCGCATCGGTCCCGTCGAAGAACAGGCCGGGCAGCGGAACTCCGGATCCGCTCTCCGCAGTGGGGGCCGGAGCGGCCGAGCGATTGACCAGCGTGCTGAGGTCGACTGCGCCGCGCAGGCTCCCACTGGATGGCGTTACCTGACTCATGGCACCTCCGTAGCCGAAACAAGACCCTGCGCGAATCCCAGCAGAGTGATCTTGGCTGTGGACTGGGCAGGCGGAACATAGAAGAGCAGCTGGTAGGCGTAGGTCGACACGATGCCCTTTTTACTGGTTGTGAGGCCGCTCAGTGCCGCAGCCGCGGCCCCGGCGCCGACCTCCGCACCAGCCTGGGCAACCTTGAGCGTCTCCGTCTCATCAAGCTCGACCGACACGATGGCACCTGAATCGTTGGTCGCCATGGCGATGGGCTTTCCCTTGCCGACGGCGTTGGAGAATGCCAGCGACGCCGTTGCGGGAACACTTGCAATCTTGCTCGCCTTGTAGTCGGCTCCAACCGCCGTGCGCAGCGTATCGCCCTTCGCTTCGAACAGGGAGAAGTCCTTGCTCTTGGCACCATTGAGCAGGATGTCGCCATACGCGGCGGCGATGTCCTGCGGAGGCAGGAGCAGGAGCTTGGAATCGGGCGGCACGACCGACGAGCCGATGCTGGCCGGAGCGAGGTCAGGGACCTTGGCGTCGGGCTCGAGCGACACCGCGTAGTTGATCATGTAATTGTCACGCGGGGTCTGCTGCACCAGCACGAGGGCGATGGGCGCCTGCTTGGCATCGTTCTTATTCTGGATCACGGTCTCGACGACGCGCGGCCACGTATCCGTCGCCTGGGGCAGAGTGGCCAGGAACGACGCGGCTGGGATCGGTGGCAGGGCAGGCTCGCTCGGATTCTTCGCGCGAATCGCGTAGTTCGCCTGCCGCAGCGCGAGCGCCGGGCCGGCAAAGCGAGTGGCAAGCGCATTGGAATTCATGGTGGTGTCGGCATTCGTCGTCAGAGCGGCGATCTTGGCAATGATGTTCTGGAGCTGTGGAACGGTCACATCCGGCGGGATCACACCTGCCGGCGCGTTGGGCACGGCCGTCGAACCAGCAGTCGACGTGGCGGTCGGTGATGAAGAACTGGAGAAGCTGGGCCAGTAGTCGGCCGAGCAGCCCGAGAGGACGAGCGCGCTGATGATCACTGTCGGCCCTGCGACGACTACAGAGCGACGAATGGAGCGACGCCCCTTGCTGCTCGACTCGATCGCCCTGACCGGCCGGTACCTGGGCGACTTCGGCAGCTTGGGCATCTTGGGGCCACTTCTGCGCGGACCACGCGACTTGCGGAGGTTATAGAGCCCCCAGAGGTAGAGCGCGAGGCCGATCAACAATAGGATGCCGCCACCCACGATGAGCGGCCCCGACCACGGGGTCGAGCCATTCAATGGCCACACGAGGCGCACCGAATTGGGTGCGGCGTGGGTGCCGTCGCTCGCGATGATCACGCTGATGTTGCTCGGCACGTTCATGCGCGTTGTCGCGGCGTTGGCCCCGCTGAATTCTTCGAGCCACAGATCGGATCCCGCTGGGTTGCTCGCTGCGGCGGCACCGGTGGCACCTGGGGCACCTGTGGCACCTGTGGTCGGAGCCGGAGCAGGAGTCGAGCCGCTGCCTGCCGTCGACTTGGGCGTCACCACCCTGCTTGTCAGTGCATTGGTCGTCGCGTTGTACCGGACGCTCGCGTATGGCGAGTCACCGAGCCATGCGATCACGTCGGCCGTGCGGCCATATGCGACGAACTGTTTGGATGCGCCGCTCACATACAGCGTCTGCTGGCCAGGGTGGGCGTTGAGGACCTTACCGTCGATGACCGTGAACGGCTCTCCGCCCGGAATGGTCGCCGCTGCAGCGACGTCGTTGGGCGGTGCAAGGATCGTACGCTGGGCAATGCCGACGCCGATCATGGCCGCGGCGACAACGAATGCCACGATGGCGAGTACGAAACGCACGTAAAACCCCTCCTGTGTGGCACATCCACTCAACACTCGTCCGCGAACGGCCGACCTGCCGGGTGCGGCCCGAACAGCGAAAGCTGCTCTCACTCGGGTTGAGACCGCACCATCGGCCACGCACGCGCGGCCTGAATGGCAACAACAAAGACATTCCACAATACCGGACGTCCCTGAGAACCCGCTCATCGTTGCCTTACAGGACCATCCACGCGCTCGAGAAAGCCCATGCGTGCACTGCATGAGCCGGGTGACTAAAATCGGATGGGCTTGCATGGCAGATCCTGCCGGCCCCCAGGACCAGGAGAAATTGTGGCTACCGACGAAGCAAACTTCACGCAGGTGTTCCGCGGCTACGACAAGGACGAGGTTGGCAAGGCCATCCAGGGCCTGCGTCGCGAGCTGATCAAGGCGAACACCCAGAGTGCGGATGCCGCAAAAGAGGTCAAGCGGCTGAACGCACGCATCGACGAGCTCAATGCCGAGATCGAAGAGGTCGGCAGCCCGACCTTCTCCGGCCTCGGCACAAAGCTCGAGAACACCCTCCGCGTCGCCGAGGAACAGTCGACCCGCCTCATCGCCCAGGCCGACATCGACGCCGAGAAGCTGCGCAGCAGCGTCACCGCCGAGGTGGAGAAGATCAAGCAGGCCGCCGCGCAACACGCCGAGCGTGTTCTGGCTGATGCGCGGACGCGGGCCGCGAGTGCACTCGACGATGCCACCGCCGAGGCGAACGAGCTGCTCACGAAAGCGAGCGCGGACAAGGAAACCCTTACGCAGGATGCGATGCGCGAGGCTGCGGCGATCCGTGGCGCCGTCGCAACTGAAGCCGCTGAACTCCGGGCAACCAGCAGGCGGGAGGCTGCGGCGTTGCGTGCCGAGGCCGAGCGAGAGGCAGCCGAACTGAAGGTCGTCGCCACTCGCGAGGCCGCCGCCGCGCGCGCGGAAGCCGAGGGACTCACCCGTGAGGTCGAACAGACCAGGGCCGAGGTCTCCCGCGAACTCGAAGCGAAGCGCGCGGAACTCACCAAGGAGACCGAGCAGGCCCGCTCCGACCTCGCCAAGGAGATGGAGCAGGCCAGGATCGACCTCGAGACCGAAACGACCCAGACACGCATCACCCTCGAATCCGAGGCGAAGCAAGCCAGGGCGGATCTCGCGAATGAAACGGAAGCGGCACGCCTCGCCATCGCCACCGAGACGGAGCAGACGCGGGTCACGCTCGCGAACGAGACGGAGCAGACCAGGGTCACGCTCGCGAACGAGACGGAACAGACCAGGATCACCCTCGCGAAGGAGAGCGATGAGACACGCGCTGCGCTCGCGAACGAGGTCGAAGAGACACAGGCGAGTCTCGCGAACGAGGTCGAGGAGACCCGCGCGACACTCAGGAACGAGGTCGAAGAGACACGAGCCAGGCTTGCGAACGAGGTCGAAGAGACACGAGCCAGACTTGCGAACGACGTTGAAGAGACCAGGATCACCCTCGCCAACGAGTCCGAACAGACCAGGATCACCCTCGCCAACGACGTAGACCAGACCAGGATCACCCTCGCGAACGAGGTCGAACAAACGCGGATCACCCTCGCCAACGAGGTCGAACAAACGCGGATCACCCTCGCCAACGAGTCCGAGCAGGCCAGGATCGCGCTGACCACCGAGACTGAGCAGGCGCGGGCGGATCTGGCCGCCGAGATCGAACAGGCGCGCGCCGACCTCGCCAACGAGATCGAGCAGGCGAAGGCCAACTTCGACAAGGAGAGCGACGAGACGCGGGCCACGCTCGCGAACCACGTCGAACAGACCACGGTCGCGTTGGCCACCGAGACCGACCAGGCGAGAGCAGACCTCAAGCGCGAGATCGATCAGGCACGCGCCGATCTCGCGGCCGAGATCGACACGGCAGGCTCCAAGTTCGCACACGAGAGCGAGCAGGCTCGCGCGCAGCTCGCGAAAGAACTCGCCGACGTGCGCAAGGAGGCATATGACGCTGCCGAGTTGCAGAACCGCGAGAGCGAACAGGCGCGGATCGACCTCGATATCGAACTCAAGGCGCGTCGCGACGAGGCGGAGAAGGAACACCTGGCGTTGCACCAGGAGGCCGTCGCCCAGACCCAGAAGTACCTCGACGAAGCCAACCAGCAGCTTGCCGACGCGATCCGTCGCACCAACGACAAGCGACTCGAGGCCGACACCGTCGAAGCCGCCGCACGCTCGGACGCCAAGGCCGCGCGCAAGCACGCCGATGAGACGGCCGCCGAGATCCTCGGCAACGCGGAAGACCGCGCGAAGGCGATGACCGACGAGGCAGAAGAACGCACCGCCAAGCTCGTGGCTGACGCAGAGGACCGCCTTTCCCAGATTAGGATCGAACGAGACGCCGTCGCCGGCTACTTCGAGAGCCTTCGTGGTGTGCTGCAGCAGGCGGAGAAGGTGACCGCAGACAAGAGCTGAGATCCACCGATGGGGGAGAACACCGAGTGAAGATTCAGAACGCGTTCCGATTCGGGCTCATCGCGACTCTCGGCGTTGGTCTCGGCTGGCTGATCCTGACCTCGATCGTCACCCTGTCATCGATCCTCACCTATATCGGAGCTGCGCTCTTCATTGCGCTCGGGTTAGATCCGGCGGTGTCCTGGCTCGAGAAGCGCAGATTCCCCCGCTGGGCGGCGATTGTGACTGTGCTCGTGGGCGTGCTTGCCATCTTCGTGGGCCTCATTTTCGCGGTGGTGCCGATCATCTCGGGCCAGATCGGCCAGTTGGTCCAGGAGATCCCGCGCATCGCTTCGAGCATCCAGTCGCAGGACTGGGTCGGCTCGCTCAATAACCAGTTCGGTTCGGCGAATGTGAAGCAGGTCCTTGATAGCATCACGTCCTTCTTCACGGATCCCAAGAAGCTCACCGATCTCGCGGGTGGCATTCTCGCCGTCGGATTCTCGATCATTAACGGATTCTTCGGCGCGATCGTCGTCCTCATCCTGACGCTGTACTTCACGGCTTCACTGCACTCGATCAAGCGTGGCATGTACCAGCTCGTGCCAGCCTCCAAGCGCGAACGCTTTGCCGACCTGAGCGAACAGATCACCCAGTCGGTCGGCCGCTACGTGATCGGACAGGTCGCGCTTGCCTCCGTCAACGCGTTGCTGAGCTTCATCTTCCTGTCGATCATCAAGGCGCCCTTCCCCGCGGTGCTCGCCTTCGTCGCGTTCCTCTTCTCGCTCATCCCCCTTGTCGGAACACTCTCGGGATCCTTCATCATCGTGCTCGTGTGCCTCATCCCTGGCCTCGGGTCACCTCTGACCGGGCTTGTCGCGGCGATCTACTACCTCATCTACATGCAGGTCGAGGCATACGTGCTGAGCCCGAACATCATGCGACGCGCGGTCGCAGTGCCGGGCGCCGTCGTCGTCATCGCGGCCCTGGCAGGCGGTTCCCTGCTCGGGATCCTCGGGGCGCTCATCGCAATCCCGGTCGCGGCATCGATCCTGCTCATCATCAAGCAGGTTCTCATTCCCCGCCAGAACGAGTTGTAGAAGCCCCCAACCATTCCGTCGGCAACGGCAGCGCACTCGGATTGACCCGTTCGACGATTTCGGTGAGCACACGCCGCGTCTGCGTCTCTCCCACCCACAGGTGCTTGCCGCCCTCGACCGGGACCAGTTCGATGGTCGGCACTGGCGCAAAGCGTTCGGCCGCTGCGTCCGGCCGCAGGTAGTCGTCCAGCTCGGGGATCACGGCCACGAGCCTGCGCTCGTCGCCCGCCCACGCCCCCACCTGTGCCTGGGTCGCACGATGCAGGGGTGGAGACAACAGGATCGCGCCATCGATGGGAAACTCCCTGCCGTACATGAGCGCGAGCTCCGTGCCGAACGACCATCCGACGAGCCAGGGATGCGGCAGGCCGCGCTCGGCGACGAAGGCCATGGCGGCCTCGACGTCGTATCGCTCGGTGATCCCATTGCCGAAGCTGCCCTCGCTCGTACCACGCGGGGAGTGCGTGCCGCGGGTGTTGAAGCGCAGCACGGCGATGTCGGCGAGGGCCGGCAGCCGCGCGGCGGCCTTGCGAAGGATGTGCGAGTCCATGAACCCGCCTCCGGCGGGCAACGGATGCAGCGTCACAAGCGTGGCGACTGGCTCGCGATCGGCCGGGAGTGCAAGCTCGCCTACAAGCCGAAGCCCATCGCTCGTGAGAAGCTCGATGTCTTCCCTCCGCGCAGGGAGCTCGGTTCCACTACGAATCTCGGTGGCAGCTGTCATGACGGGATGTCCTTCGCTCTAGCTGATCTTCCAGCAGTGGGTGTGCCAGTGCCGTCTGGCCGCGATATCTGCAGAATCGCCCATCACGCCATCCGCTCGCCAGGTGACGAGGTGGGCAGTGCCAGGCAGGACCTCAAGACCACAGCCAGGGCACACATAGCTCTTAACCGCCTGCACCGCCGAAATCGGCTGTACGTTCCACGTAGCGCCCCTGCGCTGCTCAGTGCGTCGCCAGCCGGCCATGATGTGGGAGAGATCGAAGACCTCATCCTCGCCACCGGACCCGTTCTTACGCCCTCCGGGTCGATTGCTGCGCGGCATGCTTCCAGTCTAGATCGACCGCGGAGACGTGCCAGAGCGAGGTCGCCCGGAGCGCTGCCGCTTCGTAGCTAAGAAGGGGCGCAGGGCGACGCGAATCGCACTGGGCGGATTCGCCTAGTACCAGCCCGTGCTCTGCGAGTGGCTCCACGCGCCACAGGGCGTGCTGTAACGGCCGACGATGTATCCGAGGCCCCACGTGATCTGGGTGGCCGGATTGGTCTGCCAGTCAGCGCCTACGCTCGCCATCTTGCTCCCAGGCAGCGCCTGCGGGATGCCGTACGCGCCGCTCGACGCGTTGAAGGAATACACGTTCCAGTGGGATTCCTTGTTCCACAGGGAGACAAGACAGTTGTATTGGTCCATGCCCCAACCGCGAGCCTGGACGTCCTGGAGGGCGATCGCCTGCGCGGTACCCGGATTCGGCACACCCGCCGCTGGAGCGCCTCCTCCACTATGAGCGGGGGCAACGGTCACCTTGGCCGGCGGGGGTGGTGGTGGTGCCTTCACGGTGACGCCATCGCGGGTAACCGTGGCACCGTTCGTGTTGACGGCGGCAACCGTCTGGACCGCCAGGTCGCCAAAGCGCGAGGTCGCGACATTGAAGTTCGGTGCGGCTGTCGCACCGGAGTACGGATCGACGACATTGACCAGGAGGAATCCGACTGCGGCGGTGAACGCGACGAGCAGTTGGCTGGCCTTGGGCCGGAAGCTGACACGACGACTTCGCGGGGTGTGACCCTGCGGCGGTTGGGGTCGTCTGGCAACCACTCCAACTCGCATAACCCGGCTGGAGGGCACCCGTTCTGCTACTCGTCTACCCACGATCACAAAACAATAACGGAGATCGGGCGGTCACGCCAATGCGCGGCCGCAGTCTCAGCGAACCGCCAGCATCACATCGGTCACGCTGTCGAGAAGCAAATCGACCTGGACTTCCTTGTATCCACCGCGCTGAGGGCGGAAGATGATGGTGCGAACCTCGTCGATGCTCATGGGTTTGCCCTCCTGAAAATAGCGGAAGAGACGACCCGCAAATCGGTCGACATCGGCACGGTTGTATCCGAATGTGAGAATGCTCGTGCGATCGAAGCGGTGATTCTGCGGACGGTCCAACCGGTTCAGGATGACCTGAGCGGTCGTCCGCGCCTCCTCGTACAAGGCAGCCTCGCCCTGCAGCGCGCGCGCGATCTCGCGTTCCCTCGACGCGAAGGCATCCTCAAGGCGCTCGAGTGCCGCATCCACATGTGCGGGCGAAAATCCGCCCTTTTGCATCGTGAAGGCCATACGGCGGATGTCTGCTGCCGTCAGGACAGCGACATCATCGCGGTCCGCGTCATACGCACGCCTGGCTTCCTGGAGGAAGTCCTCAACCTGCTCGACGTCGTAACCGAGCTTGGACTTGCGGGTGCGGGGAAAGGTACTCACGAGCCCATTCTGCCAAATGATTTATCGGAAGATGAGGAATAGGGCGTATGCGGCGGCGGCGGAGGGCAGAATCGAGTCGAGCCGATCCAGGAACCCACCGTGCCCCGGCAGCCAGGAGCTCATGTCCTTGATGCCCAAGTCGCGCTTGACGAGCGACTCAGCGAGGTCGCCGATGGTCGCCGTGAAGAGCAGGACGAGCCCGAAGACGAACCCGAACCACCACGGCTCCCCCAGCATGAACGTCGCCAGGAAGATCCCGGCAATCACGCTCGCCATGGCGGCCCCGGCCAGGCCTTCCCATGTCTTTTTCGGGCTGATCGTCGGCGCCATGGGATGCCGGCCGAAAAGCAACCCGCTCACGTACGCCCCCGTGTCGACCGCAATGACCGCGAGCAGGAACGCGAGCGTCCACCACTGGCCACCCGTCTCGGCGAGGAGCAGCACCGAGAAGCTCCCGAGGAAGGCGACGTAGACCTGGATCAGAGCGCCGGCACCGAGCTCGCGCCACAGCTGCACGGCCGTGACTCGGCGTGAGGGGGCAAGGGCGGACACAAGCCGCCACACCCAGACGAGGATGATCCCTCCGCCAATGGCAATGAGCTGGCCGGCGGAATGCCAGTAGTAGGCCGCGGGCACGACCGCTACCGCCCCGAGTACGGCCGGGATGCGTGGCACCGAGCGACCAGCTGCCCGCAGCGCCTGGGTGAGTTCGAACGCGGCAAACGCGATGGAAGCGGCCGCGACGACCATGAACAGCTCTTTGATGACGATGAGGCTGAACAGCATCAGCAGCCCGAAGCCGAGGCCGATGAGGATGGCCAGGATCAGATTGCGGCCGGTTCGCGCCTCGATCCGCTCGTTCGTGGCATCCAGTTGCGCCTTCCGTGCCTGCATCTGGCGTTCGATGTCGGCGCGCGTGGCCAGCACCTGACGCTCGATGTCGGCACGCGTGGACTTGACTTGCGCCTTGAACTCGGCGCGGCCCGTGCGACCGCGACGGCCGGCGGGCGGTATCTCCGGATCGTCCAAAGGTCCTTGCGACATGACGGTAATGCCCCTAGACCTCGAGGAGTTCGACTTCCTTGCGCCGCAGCGCCTCATCGACGGCGTCGACGTGCGCCTTGGTGACCTGCTCGAGCTCTTTCTCGCCGCGGGCCACGTCGTCGTCTCCCACCTCGCTCTTGAGCGCGTCGAGGTCATCCTTGGCCTTGCGGCGGATGTTCCGGATCGCGACCTTGGCGTCCTCACCCTTGCCGCGGACGATCTTCACGAACTCGCGACGACGCTCCTCGGTGAGCTCCGGCAGCGTCACGCGGACGATCTCGCCATCGTTGCCCACGTTCGCACCGAGGTTGGGGGTGTTGACGATGGCCCTCTCGATCTCCTTGAGCGCCGACTTGTCGTACGGCGTCACGAGAAGCGTGCGTGCCTCGGGGTTCTGCAGCGAGGCGAGCTGCGCGAGCGGAGTCGGCGACCCGTAGTAGTCGACCAGGATCTTCTGGAACAGCTGCGGGTTAGCGCGCCCGGTGCGAACCGTCCCGAAGTCATCCTTTGCGGCCTCGACGGTCTTGCTCATGCGCGCAGTCGCATCGGAAATCACATCCGCGATCACGGTCACTCCTTCATTGTTGGGCGTCTGCCCAGTTTAGTAATACCTCTAATGTTGCTGGCCCAGGCAAGACCTAGGCGCTGACGACCGTTCCGATTCGCTCACCGCGAATGGCCGCGGCCACGTTGCCATCCGGATGCATGCCGAAAACGACCATCGGCATCCGGTTGTCCATGCACAGGCTGAAAGCCGTCGAGTCGACGACCTTGAGCCCCTGGATGAGCGCCTCCTGGTAGGTGATCTCGTGAATCTTGGTGGCCGACTGGTCGGTGCGCGGGTCCGCGGAGTACACGCCATCGACACCGTTCTTGGCGACCAACACGACATCCGCGCCAATCTCGAGGGCACGCTGGGCGGCGACCGTGTCCGTCGAGAAGTATGGGAGCCCTGCGCCGGCACCGAAGATGACGACGCGGCCCTTCTCGAGATGGCGCTCGGCCCGGCGCGGAATATACGGCTCGGCGACCTGGGTCATCGAGATCGCCGACTGCACGCGCGTCGCAGCGCCCGCCTGCTCCAGGAAATCCTGCAGCGCCAGCGCGTTCATCACCGTGCCGAGCATGCCCATGTAGTCGGCACGTCCGCGATCCATTCCGCGTTGTGAGAGCTCTGCTCCGCGGAAGAAGTTGCCACCTCCGACAACCACGGCAACCTCCACGTCGGTCGCTGCCTCGGCGATCTCGCGAGCGAGGGAACCGACCACATCCGGATTGACGCCCAGGGCGCCTCCACCGAACGCTTCACCGGAGAGCTTGAGAAGGACCCTGCGCCTCTTGGGAGATTCCGACATGCGTTCCTACGTCCTTCCGTTGCGATCTCGTCTAAAACTACTGCGTGCCGCGGCGCGTACAGAATGCGGGCCGCCTCGCAGACAGAAAAGGAGTCCGGATCGCACTCGCGATCCGGACTCCCTCATGATCCTGCTAGGCGCCGACCTTGAAGCGGGCGAAGCCCGACACCGTGAGACCGGCATCCTTGAGAACCGAGCTGACGACCAGCTTGTTGTCCTTGGCGTAGTCCTGCTCGAGCAGGGCGACCTGCTTGAAGTATGCACCGAGGCGACCCTCGATGATCTTCGGGAGTGCCGCCTCTGGCTTGCCCTCGTTGCGCGAGATCTCCTCGACGATACGACGCTCGTTCTCGACGGCCGAGGTCGGGACGTCATCGCGAGCGAGGTACTCCGGGTTGGCGAACGAGATGTGCTGCGCGATGCTGCGAGCCGTCTCCGCGTCGCTGCCGGCATAGCCGACGACGACACCGACCTGCGGGGGCAGGTCCTTGGAGGTCTTGTGCAGGTAGATCGCGAAGTTCTCGCCGGAGACGACGGCGATGCGCCGCAGCTCGATCTTCTCACCGAGGATCGCAGCCTCGTCGTTGATCAGGTCGGCGACCGTCTTGCCGCCCGCGGGGGCGGCGAGGCCCGCGTCGACCGTGGTCGCGCCAGCGGCAACAACCGCATCGAGCACCTTGTCCGCCAGGGCGATGAACTTCTCGCCCTTCGCGACGAAGTCGGTCTCACACGCGAGCTCGATGAGCGTCGCGGTTCCACCGTTCTCCTTGGCGGCCACAAGACCTTCGCTCGTCGACCGGTCGGCGCGCTTGGCGTTGCCCTTCGCACCCTTCAGTCGCAGGATCTCGGTGGCCTTCTCGAGGTCGCCGTCTGCTTCAACCAGAGCGTTCTTGGTGTCGACCATGCCCGTGCCGAGCTGCTCGCGCAGGGCCTTGACGTCAGCGACGCTGAAATTTGCCATGTGATTCGAACCTCGTCTCGTACGTTACTTGTTGTCTGCGTCGGTCGCTTCGGCAGCGTCGGTCGCTTCGGCAGCTTCGGTCGCTTCGGCAGCGTCTGCCTCGGCAGCGACCGGGGCCGTCTGCTCAGCGGCGATGATCTCCTCGGCTTCGACCTTGGCCTCGGCCAGGTCGGCGACCTTCTCGGTCTCAGCGCTCGACTGGGCCGGGGTCGCATCCTCGGATGACTGCAGCACCTCGAGCTCCCACTCGGCCAGCGGCTCAGCGGGCTCCGCACCCTCTTCAGGCTTCTGGTGGCGCTGGATCAGACCTTCGGCAGCAGCATCCGCGACAATGCGCGTGAGTAGGCCGACCGAGCGAATCGCGTCGTCGTTACCCGGGATCGGGTACTGGACCTCGTCTGGGTCGCAGTTCGTGTCGAGGATGCCGATGACCGGGATACCCAGCTTCTTGGCCTCGTCGATCGCGAGGTGCTCCTTCTTGGTGTCGACCACCCAGAGCGCGCTCGGCGTCTTCGTCAGGTTGCGAATACCGCCAAGCGACTTGTGCAGCTTGTCGAGCTCGCGCTTCTTGATGAGCAGTTCCTTCTTGGTGAAGCCGCTCGTGGTGCCCTCGAAGTCGAGCTCCTCGAGCTCCTTCATACGCGCGAGCCGCTTGGAGACCGTCTGGAAGTTGGTGAGCAGACCGCCGAGCCAACGCTGGTTGACATAAGGCTGGCCGACGCGCGTCGCCTGCTCGGCGATGGCGTTCTGGGCCTGCTTCTTGGTGCCGACGAAGAGGATCGTGCCGCCGTGGGCAACGGTCTCGCGCACGAACTCGTACGTCTTGTCGATGTACGCCAGCGACTGCTGGAGGTCGATGATGTAGCTGCCGGAACGCTCGGTCAAGATGAAGCGCTTCATCTTCGGGTTCCAACGGCGGGTCTGGTGCCCGAAGTGCACGCCGCTGTCGAGCAGCTGGCGCATGGTTACGACGGCCATTGCCGTACTCCTTTTCCAGCATCCGTCAGCGCTGAGCCGTGCGGATGCCAATCGGTTACTGCAGCGATCGGATGATCGCCACTCCTGGTGCCCGGCGCACGTCCGCCCCTGCCGGTTTTTCGGCTGAGGACCGTAGGATGTGACGCCCGAGTGGGCACGCGTAGTCACCCCGACAAGCGAGGTGCAGGAAGAAGCTTATCACCCGTCAGGGCGGTCGTTGCCGAGTGCTCGGGGCATCGCACTCGGGTGCCGGACGTCCTGCACGGGTTGCGTGAGGCGGAGTTCTCCACTGAGCGAGCAACCACGCGACGGCTCTCGACGTGCAGCCCTGAGACTGGCCGGATGACGCGCGCGACGAGGGTCACCCTGCGGTTGACGGGCGTGGTTGCCGCCACGCTCCTGTTCGTCACGATCCCATCGACGCCCGCGGTTGGTGGTGCGGCTCTGCCGGTCGGGGCGTGGGAGTCGGCTGCACGCTCCTGGGCCTGGCCGGTCGCCCCTCCCTGGCGCGTCACGAGCGCCTTTGAGGCGCCGGCCACGCGTTTCTCCGCTGGCCACCGCGGCATCGACCTCGCCGCGCGCGCCGGCGACGTGGTCGTGGCGCCCGCCGATGGCGTTGTGTCCTTCGTGGGTCGCGTTGTCGATCGCGGCGTCGTCTCGCTCGCGCATGCCGGTGAGCTCATGTCGAGTTTCGAGCCTGTCGAATCCGCTCTCGCGGAGGGCCAGGAGGTTCGGAAAGGCGAGCAGATCGGCATCCTCGGGTCGGGAGGGCACTGCGATGGCGCCTGCCTGCACTTCGGTGTGCGGCTACGCGGTGAATACGTCTCACCCATGCTCTATCTCGGCGGCGTGCCCAGAGCCGTGCTCCTGCCACTGCGCTGGTTTGAGGACACGCGCTGATTGAGGGCCCGCGCTGATTTGAGGACACGCGCTGATTGAAGGCGCGCGCTGAGCTCCGACGCGCGGCGGGTCAGGCGCGCGGATGGGCGCTGCGGTAGCTTTCCTTGAGCCGCTCGGCCGAGACGTGCGTGTAGATCTGGGTCGTGCCCAGGCTCGCGTGACCGAGCAACTCCTGCACGGCCCGGAGGTCCGCTCCCCCGTCGAGCAGATGCGTCGCGGCCGTGTGCCGCAGGGCGTGCGGCCCGGCGGGCCCGCCGCCGGGAACCTCGGCGAGCAGGGACGCCACGAGTTCGTAGACCGAGCGTGTGCCCAGCCGGCGCCCTCGGGAGCCCAGGAAGAGTGCGTGGTCGGCGTCCGCATCCGCCGCGGTCGGAACGAGCGCGGGTCGAGCAACGCGGAGGTAGTCGACGAGCGCCGACTGCGCCGGAACGCCGAACGGAACGACGCGCTCCTTCGATCCCTTGCCGAGGACGCGCACCGTCAGCCTGTCGAGGTCGACGTCCGTGCAATCGAGTCCGGTGAGCTCGGAGACGCGCAGTGCCGAAGCATAAAGCAGCTCGATCACGGCCAGGTTCCGCAAGGCGATCGGATCCCTTTCCCTCGCGCGCTCGATGAGTCCACCGAGGATCTCGTCCATCAGCACCCGTGTGATCACGCGCGGGAGGGTGCGGTCGGGGCGCGGCGCGCGCAGCCGGGCCGCAGCATCCGTGCTCGTGGAGCCGTTTCGTGCGAGCCAGGCGCTGAAGCTCCTGGCCGTCGCCGAGCGGCGCGCGAGGGTTGCCTTGGCGAGCCCGGCCTGGGACCCGGCCCAGAGCCAGTCCCGCAGCAGGTCGAGCGTGAGCGCGTCGGCGGCGGAGATACCCCTGGTCTGCGCGAAGGCGTGCAGCGCCGCCAGGTCCGAGCCGTATGAACGGATCGTGTGACGCGAGAATCCCCGTTCGACCGTGAGGTATCTCACGAAGTCGTCGATCGAGCGCTCCAGTTCCACGCCTCTAGCTTCGTCCTCCGCAGGCCGAACGCAGCAGCGACGCTCCGGCCGGGCCTGCTCTGGCCGGAGTCCGCTACGCGGGCGCCACGAACCGCGAGAAGGCCTCGATGCGGCCCTCGCGGTCGAGGCCTTCCATCCTGGTCAGGAAGGCGTCGTCGAAGCGCGTCACAACCTCGGCGTCTGTGATCGGGATGACGGAGTGCACGAGCTGGTCGGCATGCACGTGGATGAGATTGAACGACTGCCCGCCGGCGATGCCCTCGAGTTGGCGCGTCGGCGCGCTGAGATCCATGGTGTAACACGTCGCGGCTGCAACGGACACGGGAATTCCGGCGAATGATCCCGTCGTCGCGTAGTGGAGATGGCCGCCCAGGATGGCACGGACGTCGCTCCCCGCCAACACCTCGGCGAGGCGGTCCTGCTGTTGCAGCTCGAGGATCGTCATGAGCGGGAGCGCGGTTGGAATGGGTGGATGATGCAGTGCCAGTATCGTTCCGTGCGGCGCAGGTTCGCTGAGCTCGCTCCGCAACCAGTCCAGCTGGCCGTCATCGAGCGCACCGTGGTGGAAACCGGGAACGCTCGAGTCGAGGGCGATGATACGAAGTCCATTGACCACGACGACCCGGTCGACCGGCGCGCTCGACGGCGATTCGTCGAGCAGGCCCGCGCGAAACCCACCCCGCTCGTCGTGGTTGCCCATGACCCAGACGAGTTCGGCCTCGAGCTGGTCGGCGAGGGGCTCGACGAGCGCACGGACCCTGCCGTATGCGTCGGCCTCGCCGCGATCCGCAATGTCCCCGGTCAAGACGATCGCGTCGGGGTGGATGCCGGAACGCTTGAGCTGGCGCATCGCCCGCCCCAGCGTCGAGTCCGTGTCAACGCGGCCGTAAAGCCGCGCGCCCTCGGCGAGGAAGTGCGTGTCGCTCATGTGGACAACGACATGTCCAGGCTCCGGATACTGCCCCATTTGCACGCTCACTGCGACTCCCTCCGTCGTCCTCTCGGACGTACGGACAGACTACGGCGAACCACCGATGGCGGTCATTGTCTGCCTGCCACGAACACCCAGCCCTTCTCCCGTTCGCGCACCGCGCCCTCGAGCGCGAGGGTGCCGAGCACGCCCTCGACAGACGAGATGGTCATGCCGGCTCGATTCGCGATGTCGGCTACGGATCGGGCGCTCCGCTGACTGAGTGCATCCCGCACGCGGGTTTCATCTGCGCTGCGCCGCTCCTCCCCCGAGCCGTTCGCCACGTCGAGAAACCCGGCCCGCCCACTCGGCTCACCGGCAAGCTCCGCCATTTCGGCGGCATCCGTGACACAGATCGCGCCGTAGTCGCGGATCAGCCGGTGGCATCCCGCCGAAGTCGGTGAGGTGACGGGCCCCGGCACCGCTCCGAGCGGACGCCCGAGCGCGGCGGCATGACCGGCGGTGTTGAGGGAGCCGGAACGCCATCCCGCCTCCAGGACGATCGTCGCCTGGCTCGCCGCCGCGATGAGACGGTTGCGCTGCAGGAAACGCCACCGGGTCGGCGCTGCTCCGCACGGCAGCTCCGAGAGGACGGCCCCGGATTCGACGATGCGCCCGAGCAGCGCGTCGTGGCCACTCGGATAGAACCGGTCGACGCCGCCCGCGAGAAAAGCGATCGTCACGCCACGACTTGCGAGCGCGGCCCGGTGGGCCATCCCGTCAATGCCGTACGCGGCGCCGGACACGATAGCGAACCCGCGATCGACGAGTCCGGCCGCCGCCTCCATCGCCACGTGCTCGCCGTATCCGGTCGACGCCCTCGCGCCGACGAGCGAGATGGATCGCTCCATCGCGGTGCATGCCTCGATCTGCCCTCGGCACCAGAGTGCGATCGGGGCATGAGAGCCGAGATCCTCGAGTCCGGTCGGCCAGGACGGATCGGCCGGGGTCAGCAAGCGCGCCTGGGTGCGTGCGGCCTGCTCGAATGCGCGGACGACAGTCACCGAGAGGAGCCGTGGAAGCCACCGTCGAAGGGCATCGGGCGCGCCGCCGGCTAAGGCATCGGATGCCGCGGGGTCGACCTCGCGCACCGCCTCGACGATTCTCCGCTCCGGCCACTTCTCGATCACGGCCGTCAGTGCCTCAGCGGCGCCGAGCGCACGAACCAGGAGCCCAGCATCCCCGTCACCGGGCTCGGCGACGGTGGACCAGGCCGCCCGCGCAAACCGATCGGAGATGTCGGCGGTCTCGGCAGCCGGGCCGGCGGCGCTCACGCGCCCGACGAGTTCGCGCACCTGATCAGGATCGAGGCCAAAGATGCTCACTGTGTCATTCCCCTTCGCAGGTAGAGGGCCTTTCCGATGTGCTCCGCCGTCGGGCGCGCAGCGCCATCGATGTCGGCCGCGGTCCAGGCCAGCCGGAGCACGCGGTCGTATCCGCGCATGGTCAGCCCGCCTCGCTCGAGCGCACGATCCAGTGATGCGGTCGTCGCTCGCCCGAGTCCGCGTACCGGGCTCCGGAGCCACGCTCCGGGAACCTGCCCGTTCAGACTCCATGGCGTGTTCCGCAGCCGTTCCGCCGCGGCACCGCGGGCCGCGATCACTCGCTCCCTGGCCCGTGCGCTCGAGAGCCGGTGCTCGTCGTTCGCCAGGCGGAGTTGGGCGGTCGTGATCCGACGCAACCACAGCTGGATGTCTATCCGGTCAAGCAGCGGTCCGGACACCCGCCCGAGATAGCGGCGCCGCACTGTCGGGGTGCATGTGCACTCGGAATCCGTTGCGCCATACTGCCCGCAGGGGCATGGATTCGCAGCCATGACGAGCTGGAAACGGCCGGGAAAATGCGCGACGGCATTGGCTCGATGGATGCTGATCATGCCGGATTCGAGCGGCTGTCGGAGCACATCGAGCACGGAGGACGCGAACTCGGGCGCCTCGTCGAGGAACAGAATTCCGTGTGAGGCCCGAGCCGCGGCGCCCGGCCGAATGTGGCTGCTTCCTCCGCCAACCATCGCCGCAGCTGTCGCCGTATGGTGCGGCGCCTCGAGGGGTGGCCGGCGCACGAGCGCAGCTCCAACCGGGCGACCGGACAGGGACCGCAAGGATGTCGCCTCGAGAGCCGCCGTGCCGTCGAGGTCAGGCAGTATCCCGGGCAACCGCGCCGCAAGCATGGTCTTGCCAGCACCGGGTGGACCAAGGAGAAACATGTGGTGACCACCGGATGCGGCGACGAGCATGGCCTCGATGGCCTCCTCGTTGCCGACGATGTCAGCCAGGTCGAGTCCGTCCTCCTCGCGATCATCTTGCACAGGCAGCTCGACGGCATCGACAGGGATCGGCTGATACTCCCCGCCATGCCAAATCGCCGCGTCACGCAGCGAAACGACAGGAATCACCGTCATCCCCGGCACGAGGCTCGCCTCGTCGGCGTTGCCCGCAGGGACCATGACGCGCGTCAAACCGGCCCGGGATGCGGCGAGGACGGCTGGCAGGACGCCGGCGACGGGGCGCAGCCGCCCATCGAGCCCGAGTTCACCGAGGTGGACCACCGAGGCCACCGAATCGCGGGACACGTCTCCCGCCGCCGCGAGGCTCGCCATCGCGATGGCGAGATCGAATCCCGAGCCATGCTTGGGCAGTGCCGCAGGAGACAGGTTGATCGTGAGCTTGCGGCCGGTCAATGGGCACCCCGAGTTTGCGGCGGCGGCACGAACCCTGTCGCGCGCCTCCGCGAGGGCGGTGTCTGGCAGGCCGATCAGGACGAATGCGGGCAGCCCGTTCGCAATATCGGCCTCGATCTCGACAACGGCGCCGCTCAGCCCGAGCAGGGCGATGGACAGTGTGCGACCGACGGTCATCAGAAGACGCCGGTCATTAGACGACACCGGGGCATTAGAAGACGCCCTGAAGGTGTTCGATGACGGCCGGCTCATCGTGCGGGGCGACCACCGCGATCGCGTCGATGCGGATCCGCCGCGGCGCGGTGCCCTGTTGTTCACACCAGGCGGCGGCGAGACGACGCAACCTGGCCAGCTTGCTCACCGTGATGGCCTCGAACGGATGCCCGAACGCCACCGATGACCGTGTCTTGACCTCGACGAAGACGGTCTCGCCACCCCGCTCGGCGACGACGTCGATCTCGCCCTGGCTGCATCGCCAGTTACGCTCGATCACCCGGTAGCCATTCGCCTCCAGGAAGCGGGTGGCAAGCAACTCGCCCTGTCTGCCGAGTGTGTCCTTCGCAGCCATCTCTGCCTCCCACCACCGAGAGTGGCGCAGGCGCAGCGGGCGCCAAGGAGCGACGGATCCATCTGTTGGAAAGACCGTGCAGGGCGGGACCGTGCAGGAGACGTAGCGGGTGCAACGAACCGCTACGAGAATGGCCTATTCGTCGAGGGCGAGTT
Source organism: Microbacteriaceae bacterium (assembly GCA_030841285.1). Classification (GTDB taxonomy): domain Bacteria; phylum Actinomycetota; class Actinomycetes; order Actinomycetales; family Microbacteriaceae; genus JAUZGC01. Next base: position 39,436 of record JAVECW010000071.1, on the reverse strand, counting down.
CCTTGGGCAGCTCGAAGTCCTTGGTCGAGAGCTCCTCGATGTTGACGTCCTTGAATGTCAAGACGCGCACCGACTTCACGAAGCGGTCGGAACGGTAGACGTCCCACACCCACACATCGCTCATCGTCAGCTCGAAGTAGAAGTCATGCTCGGTGTCGCGGCGCACGAAATCCACCTCGTTGGCGAGGTAGAACCGCCGCTCGGTCTCGATCACGTACTTGAACTGTGCGACGACATCGCGGTACTCGCGATACAAAGCCAGCTCGACCTCACGGTCATAGTCGTCGAACTCGTCGTCATCCATCGTTCGTCAATTCTATGCCGGTTGCGTAAGGGCCGCAGGGCTCTTCAGCCAGCTCCTGCGGTGGAAGTCGCTCGGGCCGAGTTCCGCGATCGCAGCGAGGTGCTCCGCGCTGCCATAACCCTTGTTCCCCGCCCAGCCGTAGCCCGGCGTCAGGGCATCGCGCTCGATCATCAGCCGGTCCCTGTGCACCTTCGCGATGACGGCTGCTGCAGAGACGGATGCGCAATCCCGGTCCGCCTTGATCCTGGTCACGACGGCGAGCTTGCCGGTGAGCGCGGGGTTCAGCCAGTCGTGGTGCCCGTCGAGCAGCACGGTGCTGCCGAGGATGTCCGCTCCCTGCTCGTGCAGGAGCGCGAGCGCCCGCTTGCCCGCAAGCCCGAGGCACGCCGTGATCCCCAGCGCGTCGACCTCATCGGCGGAGGCCAGCCCGACGGCCGAATACGAGACCCACTCGACGCACAGCGGAGCGAGAGCCTCACGGCGCGGCTCGCTCAGTAGTTTCGAATCCCGCAAGCCCACGGGAATCGGGCCGACCGCTGCATCAACGAGCGCCATGCCAACGGCGACGGGGCCGGCAAGCGCGCCCCGGCCGACTTCGTCGCATCCGATAATCCAGCGAACGCCGGACTCGTGCAACGAACGCTCGACATCGAGAGTCGGTTCTGCGACCACTATTTCTGACCCGCCTGGACTCCGCCGAAGACGACAGGATAGTTGTCGAGCCAGGTCCAGTGGCTGACCGGCCAGCTGATCACGAGCGCACGCCCAACGACATTCGAGATCGGGACGAAGCCATTGCCCGGCTTGCTCCTGTTGTAGCGGGAATCCGCCGAGTTGTAGCGGTTATCCCCCATGACCCACAACGATCCTCGCGGTACGGTCACATCGAAGGAGATCGCGGATACCGCCTGCGCGCCGGCGGGCAGCACGACGTATGGCTCGTTCAGCGGCACCCCGTTGACACTCATCTGCCCGAGCGCATTGCAGCAGGTCACGTGATCGCCGGGGAGTCCGATCACCCGCTTGATCAAGTGGTCGTTGCTGTCAGGCGCAGACAGTCCGACGAAGGCGAGCGCGCCATCCACCGCCGCGGCGAGCGGGGTCTGTGCCGGGGGAAGGCTCGGTGGCAGCCATCCGCCCGGGTCGCGGAAGACCACGACATCGCCACGCTGGATGGGGATGAGCGAGGGCTCGAGCTCGTTGACGATGATCCGGTCGTTGACGTGGAGAGTGTCCATCATCGATTCGGACGGAATGTAGAACGACCGCACCAGGAAGGTCTTGATGAGGAAGGAAACGAGAACCGCAACGACGAAAATGACGAGGATGTCACGAACGAAAAGCTTGACACTGCGCTGTTTTCTACGCTTACTGATTTCCACGCGGTCTGACCGAGTGGGCAAAATATCTTCCGTCATTTAACCGCCTGAGCTCCCGACCCAGTTTATGGGATCGGGAGCTCCGGTTTGACCGAAAGCGGTCTGAGAGGCGCCTGTGGCGTCTAGCTCTCGCGCTTTTCCTTGATCTTGGCCTTCTTGCCACGCAGGTCGCGCAGGTAGTACAGCTTGGCGCGACGGACGTCACCGCGCGTGACGATCTCGATGTGGTCGATGATGGGCGAGTGCACCGGGAAGGTACGCTCGACGCCGACCTGGAAGCTCACCTTGCGAACGGTGAAGGTCTCGCGCACGCCTTCGCCCGAACGGCCGATGACGACGCCCTGGAAGACCTGGATACGAGAGCGGGTACCCTCAACGATGTTGACGTGAACCCTCACGGTGTCACCGGCACGGAAGTCCGGGATGTCCTGCTTGAGGGAGGCGGCATCCAACTGGTCAAGAATGTGCATTGTTCTTCGCTCTCTGTACCCGCCACAGGTCGAGGACGGACTCGGGTTTTCGCCGTGCGCGCACGGAAGAAAACCATGGATTGTCAGTTATGGGATGCCTGCGATGACTGCTGGCTCCCCTGTGGCAGAGCCCGGCCGCGGCACAAATGACAATTCTGTCATGAATTGCCGCGCTTTGCCAAAGCTAGTCGCGCTGCTCCTCCACGACGATCACGTGGCCCTCTGCGCCGCCACCACTCGGATAGCGAACCTCACGCGGCTGCGCCGCCTGCTGGTAGGCGTCGATGGTGCTCTTGAGGCGCCGGCTCGTCTCCGCGAGGAACTCCCGGAGCGTGAGCCAGAAGGCGGCGAGACCGATCAGGATGCCGACGACGGCGACTCCGCCCGCGGCCGGCCCGTAGAACCCGAACGCGATGATGGATGCGTGCCAGGCGGCAAGCAGGCCGACATCCGTCCACGACACCGACTTCGACGAGCGCACACTCTTGCGCGCATAGACGATGCCGCCGATCGCAAGCATCGCGAGGAAGAGGATGGGAGCTGCGACGAGAAGTCCGAGGAAGGTCCATCCGCCAGAGCCGAAGAATCCCCAGCCGACCAGCAGCCAGAGCGGAAGCACGATGGCGGCGGGAAACTGCCACCAATAGAACGCTCGGCGAAGAATCATGCCATCAGCCTAGGCACGTTCCGACGCGAGATGGCTGGGCGTTCGCTCAGGGCGCGCTCTCTGCATGTGTACTCTCGGGCGGCAACAGATCGGGGCGCACGCGGCGGGTGCGCTCGAGCTGCTGCTCGTGGCGCCAGGCGGCGATCGCACCGTGGTTTCCGCTCAGGAGCACGGGCGGAACCTCATGCCCACGCCACTCGGCCGGCTTCGTATAGCTCGGGTACTCGAGCAGTCCGTTCTCGTGGGATTCCTGGACAAGACTCTCGGGGTTGCCGACGACCCCTGGGATCAGTCGCCCGATCGCCTCGATCATGGCCATGACGGCAACCTCACCGCCATTCAGCACGTAGTCGCCCAGGCTCACGAGGCGAACCCTGGCGCGCGTGGCCGTGTCGTCGAAGACGCGCTGGTCGATTCCCTCGTAGCGGCCGCATCCGAAGACCAGGTGTTCTTCGGTCGCGAGTTCGCGCGCCATCGCCTGCGTGAAGACCTCGCCGGCAGGAGAGGGGAAGATCACGAGCGGGGTAGGAGCATCCGCGCCGTCGGTCGCGTATTCGGCATCCGTCCGCGGTCGAAGGATGCCGTCAAGCGCCTCACCCCACGGCTCCGGCTTCATGACCATGCCTGCCCCACCGCCGTACGGGGTGTCGTCGACGGTGCGGTGTCTGTCGTGTGCATGGTCGCGCAGGTTGCGCACGCCGAGGTCGATCAGGCCGCTCTGGCGCGCCTTGCCAAGCAGCGAGATGTCGAGCACATCGAAGAACTCGGGGAAGATCGTGACGATGTCGATGCGCATGGGGGGAATTCTATGCGGCGGCACCGCGGCTCAGGGGGTTGGCGAGTCTGTCGGCTCGTCGTCGTCCGGGAGCTCCTCGAGCAGGCCGGGGGGCGGAGTGAGCGTCACGGTGCCCGCCTCGATGTCGACAGCGGGAACAATGGCCTTGACGAACGGTACAAGCACTTCGCCCCGGTCCGTCGCGATGGCGAGCAGATCCTGGGCTGGAAGGTGATCGACGCGCGCGACGAGCCCGACGAGCTCACCGTCACGAAGCGCCTTGAGCCCGACCAGCTGGTGGTCGTACCAGGCGTCCTCTTCCTCGGGAAGTTCGGCCGGATCCTGGTTGACCCAGAGGATCGCCTTGATGAGCGTCTCGGCCTCGGAGCGATCATCGACGCCCTTGAAGAACCCGACCGGATGCCCGTTGTACCAGCGCAACTCGGCGAGCTCGAGCGTCCTGCCGTGCCATTTCGACTCAGTTGGAACCTGAAGAGTGAACACGGCCCCCGGAGTAAAACGTTGCTCCGGGGTATCCGTGAACAGCTCGAGCTTGATCGCTCCCTTGAGGCCGTGAGCCTTGGTGAGGCGACCGACCCGCAGTTGGGTCTCTGCCGATTTCTTCGGATCCACCTTAGAAATCAGTGTCGACGACGTCGACGCGTACGCGGCGGCCGTCGGCGAGAGCGGTCACGAGCGTACGCAACGCCTTCGCGGTGCGCCCGGCACGACCGATGACCCTGCCGAGGTCCTCGGGGTTCACACGAACCTCGAGGACCTCACCGCGGGGGGAATTCTTTGCTACGACGTGCACGTCAGCAGGGTGATCGACAATCCCCTTGACGAGGTGTTCGAGAGCGGGAGCGAGCAAGACCTAGGCCTTCTCTGCGTCAGCGGCGGCCTCGGTGATCTCCTCGGCAGCCTCGACGACCTCGGCCTCTGCGGCCTCCTCGGCGACGACCTCAGCCTCGACGACAGCCGCTGCCTCGGCTGCGACAACCGCAGGCTTCTCAGCCTTGGGCTTGAGCACAGGCTTCTTCTTCTCGTCGGCGACGAACTCGACCTTGGCTTCCTTGGTCTTGACCGTGCTGACGGCCTTCTTGTCGCCCTTGAACTGGCCCCAGTCGCCCGTGAGCTTGAGGAGTGCGGCAACCTGCTCGGTCGGCTGGGCGCCGACGCTGAGCCAGTACTGCGCACGCTCGGAGTTGACCTCGATCAGCGAGGGCTCCTCGGTGGGGTGGTACTTGCCGATCTCCTCGATCACGCGACCATCGCGCTTTGTGCGAGAGTCGGCGACGACGATGCGGTAGTAGGGCGCGCGGATCTTGCCGAGGCGCTTCAAACGAATTTTGACAGCCACAATTCTCCTGTGTTGTATGAGTGTTTTGACGAACTGACTGCCGTGAGCGTGGGGGCACACTCGGCAGGAGGTCTAATGGGTGTTCTCTCTCGCCGGATTAGAGGGTCAGGCGGAACAGAACTCAACTAGCTATTCTGTCAGATATCCACGCTCTTTGAAGAATCGACTGAACGGGCGGCGCACATGCAGATCGACTTCGCATCGTCCGAGCGCTCGACAGTCGGAATCGAGTGGGAAATCGCGATGGTCGACCAAGCGACGGGCAACCTCGTCCAGGTTTCCGAAGTGGTTCTGGATGCTCTCGCCCAGCCCGACGGAACCCCGCATCCGCAGATCACCCACGAACTCCTCTGCAACACGGTCGAGCTCGTCACGCGCGTGCACCACAGCGTCGGAGCGGCGGTCGACGACCTGCGCGACCAGATTGACGAGGTGCGCGCGATCACCGACCCGCTCGGGGTCGAGCTCATGTGCGCTGGAACGCATCCGTTCGCCCAGTGGTACGACCAGAAGGTCTGGCCGTCTGACCGATACAAGCGCCTGATCGACCGCACGCAGTGGTGGGGCCGCCAGATGATGATCTGGGGCATCCACGTGCACGTCGGAATCGAGGATCGGGCGAAGGTGCTTCCGCTTCTCGGCGGCCTGCTCCGCTACTACCCGCACCTGCAGGCCCTGAGCGCGTCGAGTCCGTACTGGAGTGGCGCGGAGACCGGATACGCCTCCAATCGCGCGCTCATGTTCCAACAGCTGCCGACCGCCGGCCTGCCGTGGCAGTTCGACGACTGGGAGGGATACGAGGGGTACATCGGCGATCTGATCACGACGGGCGTGCTCAAGGACTACACCGAAGTGCGATGGGACATCCGCCCATCTCCGCACTGGGGAACGCTCGAAATGCGTGCGTGCGACGGCCTGTCGACCGCCGAGGAGATCGGCGCGGTCGCCGCGCTCATCCACTGCCTTGTCGAGCACATGTCGAGCGACCTCGACGCTGGCAGGACTCCCCCGACGCTACAGCCGTGGTTCGTGCGTGAGAACAAGTGGCGTGCAGCGCGGTACGGGATGGACGCGAACATCATCGTCGACCGAACGGGGAACCAGCGCCCCGTGGCCGATGAGATCCGAGACCTCCTGGTCACGCTCGCGCCCGTCGCTGAACGCCTCGGCTGCGAAGCCGAGCTGGACCAGGTCAACTACATCTTCGAGCACGGTGCTAGCTACCAGCGCCAGCTTCGGGTGGCGGCGGAGAACGGCGGGAGCCTGCTGGCCGTTGTGCGCGCCCTGACCCTCGAGCTGCGGCACGGGATCGGGTCGTGAGGTGAATCGTCTGCGACGAACCGGAAACACACCCGAACTAGGCTGATGGTGCTATGAGACCACCACGGACCCTCGTCGTTCTCCCCGCCCTGCTTGCAGCGCTCGCACTCACCGCGTGCACAAGCGCGAGCGCATCGAGCGGTCCGGCGCGATCATCCAATACCGCGACTGCGAGTGCTGCACGCCCGGCCGTTGCATTCCTTGGTGACTCACTCACCGCCGGTCTTTTCGTGCAGCCCTCCCAGGCCTGGCCAGTCACGCTATCGAGCGAGGAGAACTGGGACGGGGTCAACGTCAGCTGCTCCGGCGCCGGATTCGTCGCCCGCGGCGACTGCGGAACCTACAACGACATGGTCGCTCGCGCCGTCGCAGCACATCCCTCGCTCGTTATCGTCCCCGCAAGCAGCAACGACCTCGGTTCGAACCAGGCCACCTTGAAGGCCGAGATGACGGCGACCATGAACCGCCTTCGCGCCGCCCTTCCTGGGGCCACGATCGCCGGCCTTAATGCGATTTGGAATGACGGAGAGGCTCCAAGCGAGCTCTCCGAGATCAGCAACGATCTCGCCGATGCAGTCACGGCCGCCGGGGGAACCTATGTGGACATCGGAGAGCCGGTCTACGGGCATCCGGAATGGATGCAGCCAGACACCGTGCACTACACGCAAGCCGGATACGACGCCGTCGCCCAGGCGGTCAACGCCGCGCTGAAGAACGCGGGCGTCCACCCCTAGCGCACCACATCCGCGCGCTATCGCGAAACGCGCTAGCGGCCGAGGAACTTCTGCAGTGACGCAAGCTCTTCCTCCGACGGGCCACCTGCCTGTGCCGCCCCGCCGAGCCCGAACCCCGATCCGCCCCCCGTCGCCGCGGGGGTGACTCCGCTCGCGAGCGCGGCATTCTCTGCTGCGCGCTTGGCCGGGTTGCCGGAGCGCGAGCCCTTCTTCTTCGCCTGCTGCTTGCCGCGCCCGCCACCGAAGCCGGCACCGGGAATCGGCCCCATGCCCGGCACGTTAGGAACGCCGCCCTTGGCGACGGTCTTCATCATCTTCGCGGCCTGCTCGAACCGCGTGACGAGCTGGTTGACATCCGTCACGGTCATGCCAGAACCACGCGCGATGCGCAGGCGGCGCGATCCGTTCAGGAGCTTCGGGTTCGTCCGCTCCGACTTCGTCATCGACTGGATGATCGCTTCGGTGCGCACGATCTCCTTCTCGTCGAAGTTGTCGAGCTGCTGCTTCATGGCGCCGGCGCCAGGAAGCATGCCCATCATCTTCTTGATGGAGCCCATGTTGCGCAGCTGTTGCATCTGCTTGAGGAAGTCGTCGAGAGTGAAGGTGTCCGTCGCGAACTTCTCGGCGACCTTACGCGCTTCCTCCTCGTCGAAGGCCCCCTGCGCCTGCTCGATGAGGGTGAGGATGTCACCGAGATCGAGGATGCGGCTCGCCATGCGATCCGGGTAGAACGGTTCGAAATCGTCCAGGTTCTCACCCGTCGACGCGAAGATGATCGGGCGGCCCGTCACGGATGCGACCGAGAGCGCAGCACCACCGCGGGCGTCACCGTCGAGCTTGGAGAGCACCACGCCCGTGAAGTCGACGCCGTCCTGGAATGCCTTCGCGGTTGCGACGGCGTCCTGGCCGATCATGGCGTCGATGACGAAGAGCACCTCGTCGGGGTCGATGGCGTTACGGATGTCCGACGCCTGCTTCATGAGCTCGGCGTCGACACCGAGGCGGCCGGCCGTGTCGACGATGACGACGTCGTACAGCTTGGTTTCGGCGAACTTCACGCCGTCCCTCGCTACCTTGATCGGGTTCCCGGTGCCATTTCCTGGCTCCGGCGCGTAGACGGGCACGCCCGCCTGCTCGCCCACGATCTGCAGCTGGGTCACCGCGTTGGGGCGCTGGAGGTCCGCCGCGACGAGCACGGGAGTGTGGCCGTCCTTGGCCAGCCACTTGGCGAGCTTGCCGGCGAGAGTCGTCTTGCCCGCTCCCTGGAGGCCGGCGAGCATGATCACTGTCGGCGGCTTCTTGGCGAACTCGAGTCTGCGCTGCTGGCCGCCGAGGATGCTCACGAGTTCCTCGTTGACGATCTGCACGACCTGCTGGGCCGGGTTGAGCGCCTTGCTCACCTCATCGCCGAGCGCACGCTCGCGGACGGCACCGGTGAACTCCTTGACGACCTCGAGGGCGACATCCGCATCGAGCAGTGCGCGACGGATCTCGCGGACCGTGCCGTCGACGTCCGCAGCGGAGAGCTTGCCCTTGGTGCGGAGGTTCTTGAAGGTGTCTGCGAGACGGTCAGACAGTGTTCCGAAAGTAGCCATTGTGCAGCCAGTTTAACCCGAGGCGGCGGGCGGTCTAGCCCTGCATGTCGACGGCGACCACGTCGCCGCGGATGTCGAAGCTGACGACCAGGAGGTAGTCGGTGTCATCCGGGCTGATCGAATAGTCGAAGACCGCAAAGACCTCCTCTTCGTCCGCGCGCTCCGGGAAGAAGCCGACGCGCATGAGCTGCAGCGAACGAAGCACGTCGATGGCGATGTCGCCGGAGTTGTAGACGAGTAGGTCGAGCAGGCTCTCACCGAGCTCGTCGACGTGGCGGTCGACGTAGCTCGAGGCGACGGATGCCCGCTCGCTCAGCTCGGCAACGAGCGCATCCCTTGCACGCGCATCGAAACCCTCGAGCGCGTGCAGCATGGCCGCTGCCGAGTCGAGCGACTTCTCTGTGACGTTGCTCTCGTTGTCTGCGCTCAACTCGAGCGAGACCGCCTGGTCACCGAGTTCAACCGTGTCAGACCAGAACAGTCCGCCCTCGCTCGTTTCGTCGATGATGCCGAAGAAGTCGTGTTCGATTGCCACGGGCGCCCTAACCAATCAGCTGCTGTGCGAAGACGTGCGGGGTGAATCCCGTCAGGTCGTTGATGCCCTCGCCCTGGCCCACGAGCTTGATCGGGATGCCCGTCTTCTCCTGCACCGCGAGCACGAAGCCCCCCTTCGCCGAACCGTCGAGTTTGGTGAGGACGAGACCCGTCACGCCCGCGTGCTCGATGAAGGCCTCGGCCTGGGCGAGGCCGTTCTGGCCTGTGGTCGCGTCGAGCACGAGCAGGACCTCGGCGATGGGGCCCTGCTTCTCGACGACACGCCTGATCTTGGAGAGTTCGTCCATGAGGCCGCCCTTCGTCTGCAGGCGGCCGGCGGTGTCGATGATGACGATCTCGGTTCCTTGCGCCTTGGCGCGCTCGACGGTTTGGAAGGCGACGGCCGCGGGGTCCTGCCCCTGCTGCTGCGGGCGCACGATCTCCGCCCCCGCGCGCTCGGCCCAGGTGGCGAGTTGCTCGACGGCAGCGGCGCGAAACGTGTCGGCGGCGCCGACGATGACGGTGCGGTCGTACGTACGCAGGAACTTCGCGAACTTGCCGATCGTCGTGGTCTTGCCAACCCCGTTGACGCCCACGATGAGCACGATCGCGGGCCGGTCGGTGAGCTTGAGGGTCGAATCGAGCGCAGAGAGTCGCTCTTCGAGCGTCTCGCGGAGCATCCGCTGCAGGTCCGCCGGGTCTGTCGTCTTGTACCTGTCGACCTTGCCCCTGAGGTCGGCGACAATCGCGTCCGTCACGTCCGAACCGAAGTCCGCGGTGATCAGTGCATCCTCGAGGTCGCCCCAGGTGCTGTCGTCGATGGTTTTGCGGGAGAACATCCCCTTGAGCGCGCCCGACAGGGACCAGGGAGAAGCCATGTGACCAATGTACCGGTCGAACCGCGACGGGCTGACGGATGCCGCGTGACACGAGATCGATCTGCCACACCGCGCTACCCGGGCGTGACGGCGGGACATTCGGCCCGGGGCCGCGTAGGCAACTCAGGCTGGATCGAAAGGATTCGTATCAGATCGGCCGGTTTCGGCGCATTTCGACCGATTTCGGCTCCGTTGCTGCCGATCCTGCCTGAGTTGCCAGCACGAGTGTCACCAGCCTGCTGACCGAGTGTTGGCTAGCTCGCCGCTTGCTCCTGCTTGACGCGCTGGCCGACCACCGCACTCACGCCGTCCTGCCGCATCGAGACGCCATAGAGGGCATCCGCGATCTCCATCGTGCGCTTCTGGTGCGTGATCACGATGAGCTGTGAGGTCTCGCGCAGATCCTCGAAGATCGTCAGCAGTCGGCCGAGGTTCGCGTCGTCGAGCGCGGCCTCGACTTCGTCCATGATGTAGAACGGGCTCGGTCGCGCCTTGAAGATCGCGATCAGGAGCGCAACCGCCGCGAGCGAGCGCTCGCCTCCCGAGAGCAGCGAAAGCCGTTCGATCTTCTTGCCCGCTGGCTTGACGGACACCTCGATGCCCGTCGCAAGCAAGTCATCCGGATCGGTGAGTTCGATGCTCCCCGTTCCGCCGGGGAACAGAATGGGGAAGACCTCGCCGAACGCGGCCTGCGTGTCCTCGAAAGCGCTCGCGAAGATGGTCTGCATCTTGCCGTCGATCTCGTCGATGATCGTCAGGAGATCCTTGCGAGTGTTCGTCAGGTCCGTGAGCTGTTCCGTGAGGAACTTGTGGCGCTGCTCAAGGGCCGCGAACTCTTCGAGTGCGAGCGGATTGACGCGACCGAGCTGCGCGAAGGTGCGTTCGGCAGCGGCGAGCCGCTTCTGCTGCGCCTCACGATTGAACGGGGTGCTCTCGCCGCCCTCCTGGTCCGGTGGGATGGCGACCTGCGGCCCGTATTCGGCCACCAGCACGTCCTCGACGAGGCCGAGCTCGCTTCCCGCACGCTCGAGCAGGCCGGAGAGGTGCAGCTTCTTCTCGTAGATCTGCAGCTCGAGGCCGTGCATGTTCTCGGTGATGGCCTGCAGGCGCTCGCGCAACCCGTTCTCCTCGCGCCGGAGCGTCGTCAATTCCTCGTTCTGGCTCGCCCGCGCAGCTTCCGCGCCGGCAAGCTCGACGCGAGCCTCGGCGACGGAGCGGTCGACGGAATCGAGAACGGCGGGCAGCACTTCCAGGACCGCGATCGCGGCATCCACCTGGTGCGCGCGGATGACAGCGCGACGAGCGGCCTCCGCTGCGGCGGCCCGGTCGGCCTCCATCTGACGCGCGAGCCCCTCGCTGCGCGCCTGCTCGGCACGCACGCGTTCCTTCGCAGTCTCGACCACCAGGCGCGCCTCGACCTCGGCCTCGCGTGCGGAATCGAGTTCGATCGCGAGCGCATCCCTGGCGCTGACGTCGAGGATCGGGCGCGGCCTGGACGTCGCAATCTCCAGCTCGGCCTTCGCCCTCTCAAACGCGGCCTCCGCATCGGCGACGGATTCGCTGGCGAGCGCGAGCGCGGCGCTCAGACGGTCGAACTCCGCCTGCGACGCCTCGAGCTGCACCTTGAGCCGATTGAGCTGCTCGGTCTGCGCGGCCAGCTGCGAATCGAATTCGCGCAGGGCCGCGAGGGCGGTGGCCGACTGCTCTTTGGCAACGTGCAGCACTCCGCGCTGTTCGGCGAGTGCGAACCTGGCCCGATCGATGAGCGAGCTCACCTCGCCCAGACGGTCGGATGCCGTGTCGCGCTCGGCGATGAGCTCGATCCTGCTCTGCTTGGCACCGGATCCGCCGCGGAGCACGTACTCCGTGAGCACCTCGCCGGCCTTGGTGATGACAGTGATGGGCGCTCCGGCGTGGCTGCTGGCGAGCGCGGGTCCTGCGGCGCGTGCCGCGGCGAGGTCGTCGGCGATCGCCGTGTGGGTGAGGATCCCGAGCACGCCATCCGGCGCATCGACCACCGAGCGGGCCGCGACAATGCCAGGAAGATCAGCGAGAGCGATCGGCACCGCGCCGGCGTTGGCGATGATGACCTCGACGCGACCGAGGTCGCCGGCTGTCGCGTGCGCGACCGCCTCGAACGCTGCATCCCTGTTCTCAGCGAGTACGGCATCCGCGAGCGAACCGAGCGCCGCAGCGATCGCCGCCTCGTAGCCCGGCTTCACACGCACGTGCTCGGCGACGAGTCCGCGCACACCCGTGAGTCTGGCAGCCACGAGTGCCGCGGAGCCGTCTTTCTGGTTGAGTGCGAGCGAGAGGGCGCTCGTGCGCGCGGCGAGGGCGTCACGCTCACGCTCGAGCACGTGCAGTTCCTCGCGGAGCCGCTCGATCTCGCCCTCGGCCTCGAAGACGACGCCCTGTGCGAACTCGTACGCCTCGTCGAGGTTGCTCTCACCCGCGTCGGCCGTTGCGGCTTCGAGCTCGCGTGCCGCGAACTGCGCGCGGGCGGTCTCCCGGCGCTCGGTCGCAGCATCCAATGAGTTCTGCTGGCGAAGCACCTCGCCGCGAACCGCAGCGAGCCGCGAAGCCGCAGTATCGACCTGGCCGCCGAGCTTCGAGAGCTCCAGGTCGTGCCGCGAGACAAGTGCGCTCTGCGCGGCAATCTCGTCGTCAACTGAATCGAGGCTCGCGCGCGTCGCTCGAGTCGCAGCCTGCGCCGCAATCCATGCCGCCTCGGCTTCAACGACCAGCCCGCGCAGCCGGTCGACCTCGACGCGCGCGTCCTCGACCATCTGGGGTGTGACGCTGGGTCCCGAATCGGGTGCATCCGCCTGCGAACCGAGCAGGGCGAGCCGTTGGTTTGCCATCGTGTACAGGTTGCGCAGCCGCTCCTGGACCGACTCGAGCCCGAAGCTCGTGCGGCGCGCCGCGTCGACCGCATCCCCGATCTGGGCCTGCTCGAGTCGCGCGACGCGCAGCTGCTTCTGCTCGAGCTGCTCCTGCAGCACGATGCGCTCGCTGTGCCGCTCGCTCTCGGTTCGGCCGTGGTCGTCGAGGGCCGTGCGCAGCGCGACGACCTCGTCGGCGAGCAGCCGTGCGCGTGCGTCGCGAACGACGGCGGCGATCGACTGCGCCTCTCGTGCGATCTCGGCCTGGTGGCCGAGCGGCTTCAGCTGGCGCCGGATCTCGCCGGCCAGGTCGCTCAGTCTGGTCAGGTTGGTCTGCATGGCCTCGAGCTTGCGCAAGGTTTTCTCCTTGCGCCTGCGGTGCTTGAGGATGCCGGCGGCTTCCTCGATGAATCCGCGCCGCTCCTCCGGGCTCGCGCGCAGCACGGCATCGAGCTGCCCCTGGCCGACGATGACGTGCATCTCGCGTCCAAGGCCGGAATCGCTCAGGAGTTCCTGCACGTCCAGCAGGCGGCACGCGTTGCCGTTGATGGCGTACTCACTGCCGCCGTTCCGAAAGAGCGTGCGCGAGATGGTGACCTCTGCGTACTCGATCGGGAGGGCGCCATCCGAATTGTCGATCGTGAGGGTGACCTCTGCCCGCCCGAGCGGGCCGCGCGTCGAGGTGCCGGCGAAGATGACGTCTTCCATCTTGCCGCCACGCAGGGTCTTCGCGCCCTGCTCGCCCATCACCCACGCGAGCGCATCGACGACGTTGGACTTGCCGGAGCCGTTGGGGCCGACCACGCAGGTGACGCCCGTTTCGAACGCGAACGTCGTTGGCTGCGCGAAGGATTTGAACCCCTTGAGGGTCAGGCTCTTCAGGTACACCTGACCGTCCCTCCCATGTGATCGCGCCGAATGTCTGGGTCTACGGTATCGGACTCTTCACGTTACGACCGGCAGGCCGGGCACCCATCGGCACGACCGCCTATCCGACGCCCAGATATGCCTCCTTGATGGCGGGATTGGCCAGGAGTTCCTTGCCCGTGCCGCTGTGCGTGATCGTTCCCGTCTCCAGCACGAACGCGCGATGGGCGCGGGCGAGAGCCTGGTTCGCGTTCTGTTCCACGAGCAGGATGGTGGTTCCCTGCTGGTTGATCTCCGTGATGATCGTGAAGATCTGCTTGATGAATTGCGGCGCGAGGCCCATCGATGGTTCATCGAGCAGGAGCAGGCGTGGCGCCGACATGAGCGCGCGCCCGATGGCGAGCATCTGCTGTTCGCCGCCGGACATCGTTCCGCCGATCTGGGTCTTTCGTTCGGCGAGCCGCGGAAACAGCGTGAACACACGTTCGAAGTCCGCGCTCATCCCGCTGCGGTCCTTGCGACCGAACGCACCCATGTCGAGGTTTTCCATCACCGTCATGCCAGGGAAGATCCCCCGCCCTTCCGGAGCCTGCGAGATCCCCTTGACGACGCGGATGTGCGCCTTCATCTTCGTGATCTCCTGGCCGTCGAACGTGAGAGACCCGCGCGAGGGATTGAGCAACCCCGAGATGGTCTTCATGGTCGTCGACTTACCCGCGCCGTTGGCGCCGATGAGGCTCACGATCTCGCCCTCTTCGACAGAGAACGACATGTCGTGGATCGCCTCGATGCGCCCGTACGACACGCTGACATTCTTCAGCTCAAGCAACGTCATCTTCTGGCTCCCCCAGGTAGGCGGCGATGACCCGCGGGTCATTCCGGATGACCGTTGGCGTATCGTCGGCAAGCTTGCGGCCGAACTCGAGCACCACGATCCGGTCGGTCACGCCCATGACAAGCTTCATGTCGTGTTCGATCAGGAGCACGGTGTACCCATCCGCGCGAATCGTGCGGATGAGCGCCATGAGCTCTTCCTTCTCCGCCGGGTTGAACCCGGCGGCCGGCTCGTCGAGGCACAGCACCTTGGGGTCGGTGGCCAGAGCCCTGGCGATCTCGAGGCGCCGCTGGAAGCCGTACGGAAGGTGACGGGCAAGCACGCCCGCGTGGCTGGCGATTCCGACGAACTCGAGCAACGCCATGCCGCGATCGATGGCCGTCTTCTCCTCGCGGATGTGCCTGGGCAGACGAAGCAGCGCTCCGACGACACTCGTCCGGTGCCGGGCGTCCAGCCCGACGACCACGTTCTCCAGCGCCGTCATCTCTCCGAACAGTCGGATGTTCTGAAAGGTTCGAGCGAGACCGAGGCGCGTGATGGAGTGCTGCTTGCGCCCCTTGATCGACTTGCCCTCGAGGAGCACGTCGCCGCTGGTCGGCTTGTACACGCCCGTCATGGCGTTGAAGCAGGTCGTCTTCCCCGCGCCATTCGGTCCGATCAGGCCGAGGATCTCCCCGCGCTTGATCGTGAATGACACGTCGTCTAGTGCGACCAGCCCACCGAACTTGACCGTCAGGTTCTTCACCTCGACGATGTTGTCTCCGACCTCGACCGCGATCTCACGGTCGGGAGCAGCCGCCGCGGCGACCTCCGGGGCAACGTCGAGCTCGTCAACATGGTCGGTGGCCGCACCCGGCGTCGCCGTTGCTTCGCTACTCATGACGCGGCTCCTTTCTCGGCTTCAGGCGGCGTGGGCGGAGTGACCGTGCCCGGTTTAGAGATCACGCGCTGATACGCGGTTCGCCCGTATGCGAGCAGCCGCTGCCTCGCGGGCAGCAGCCCCTTCGACCGGAAGATCATGATGAGCACGAGTGCGATCCCGAAGATGAGGTACTTGTAGTTGGCGATCGCCGTGAAGCGCAACGGAATATAGGCGACGATGACACCGCCGAGCAACGCTCCGACCTTGTTGCCCGCGCCGCCGAGGACGACCGCAGCGAGGAACAGGATGGAGGTCTGTACGTCGAACTTCTGGTTGTTCACGAAGCCGACCTGGCCCGCGAAGAGCGCACCGGAGAGACCGCCGACCGACGCACCGATCGCGAAGGCCCACACCTTGTACCTGAAGGTCGGGACGCCCATGATCTCCGCGGCATCCTCGTCCTCCCGGATCGCGATCCACGCTCTGCCGACGCGGCTGCGCTCGAGGTTTCCCACCAGCAGGAGCACGATGATGATGATCGTGAGCGTCAGCCAGTACCACGGAGTGCCGTTCGAGTTCGCGAAGAGCGGCGTGCCATCCGCGGCGGTTCCGGGAGGACGCCCGACATTCTGGAACCCGACCTGGCCCTTGAGCGCGGGGATGATCGTGGCGAGGATGCGCACGATTTCACCGAAGCCCAGCGTCACGATCGCCAGGTAGTCACCGCGCAGGCGCAGCGTCGGCACGCCGAGGACGACACCGAAGAACATCGTGACCGCCATCGCGACGGGAATCGTCCACAGGTATGGAATGTGCGCGAAGGGCGAGTCAGGACTCGTGAGCAACGCTGCCGTGTACGACCCGACCGCGAAGAACGCGACGTAACCCAGGTCGAGAAGCCCTGCGTAGCCTACGACGACGTTGAGTCCGACCGCGATGAGCGCGTAGCTCGCCATGCTGAAACACGCAAGAGCCCAGTCGTTGCCCGGCTGGGTCGTGAGGATCGGAATATCGAGGATGGGAAGCAGATACGCGATGACAACGACGATGATCAGCCACAGCCATTGGATCGGTCGTGGAAGCGCGTTCCACTTGTCGACCAGCGGCTGGAACAGCCCGCTGCTCCGCTTCGGCCTGGCCTCGACGTCGATGGTTTCTTTCTCGGTTTCCGCGCCCGGAAGGACCTTCGGGCCCTCGCTCATACTCATGCCCTGCTCCTTCCGAGAGAGGTGCCGAGGATCCCCGTTGGCTTCACGAGGAGCACGAGCACCAGGATGACGAAGGCGACGACATCCGTCCATTGGGAATCGCCGAGCAGGATCTGGCCGTAGTTGCCGATGATGCCGAGGAGAAGACCGCCGAGGAGCGCGCCCCGCACGTTGCCGATTCCACCGAGCACGGCCGCCGCGAACGCCTTGACGCCGAGCACGAAACCTCCGTTGTACTGGACGCCCGATGGAACGAGCATCACGTAGAACAGCGCGGCCGCGCCGGCGAGGATGCCGCCGACGATGAACGTGATGATGATGATGCGCTCCTTGTTGACGCCCATGAGCGTCGCCGTGTCCGGATCCTGCGCGACCGCACGGATGCCGCGGCCGACCCGCGTGCGCCGGATGAACTGGTCGGTGAGGATCATGAGGATCACCGCGGCGATGACGATGATGATCTGCTGGCTGTTGATGATCGTGCCGAAGACGTCGAAGACGGGTTGGGCCTGGAACATCGTCACCGCAGGCTCAGCGTTCGCACCGCGCACGAGGAAGATCGTGTACTGGATCGCGAAGGACGCGCCGATGGCCGTGATGAGGAAGACGAGCCGGGGCGCATTGCGCTTTCGAAGTGGCCGGTATGCGACCCGCTCCAGGACGAACGCGGTGGCGGCGGATGCGAGCATCGCGATGATCAGAGCGAGCACGAGGTCGAGGATTATCGAACTCAATGGCAGGGTCGGCACCGACGGGCCGAAGCCGAGCGCGGAGAGGACCAGGACGACGGCGTATGCCCCGACGATGAAGACCTCGGAGTGTGCGAAGTTGATGAGGTTGAGGACGCCATAGACAAGGGTGTACCCCACGGCGATGAGGCCGTAAATGGCCCCAAAGGTGAGGCCGTCGAAGGTGGCACTCCAGAAGTTTTGAATCAGCGACGGGATGTCGAAGGAGATCCAGTCATTCGCGGATACGGGGTGGACAAGTAACAAGTCGAGCATTCAGACATCCAGACTTAAACGAGCCCGAATCAGCGTGGATCCGGGCGGATAGCCACAGTGGAAGAACGAGAATGCCGCGGGGCGACGCGCGAGCGTCATCCCCGCGGCATTCTCACTAGTGCGAACTATCCGATCGTCCCGATGGGAACGATCTTGCCGTTCTCCACCTTGTAGCCGTACACGGTCGGCGCCTGGAGCTCGCCCGTGGTATCCCACTTGTAGTGCTTGCTCAGGCCGTCCTTGTTGTACGACTTAACCCAGGCCAGGAGGTCTGCACGAGTGGTCTGGCCCGCGTCGATGCCCGAGAGCAGGATCGTCGCCGCGTCGTATCCTTCAATCGAGTAGGTTCCCGGCTCGAGGTTGAACGACGTCTTGTACGCGCTCTCGAAGGTTGGGATGAGCTCACCCGGGATGCATGGGCAGGTGAAGTACGCGTTAGCTGACGCGTTACCGGCCAGCTTGATGAACTGGTCGTCCTTCACCCCATCAGGGGCAACGAACGTTCCGGTGTAGCCCTTGGTGACGAGCTGCTGGTCGAAGGGAGCGCCCTCGGCGTAGTAGCCCGAGTAGTACACCGCGTCCGGCTTCGCGTTGATGATCTTGGAGATCACCGCGGAGAAGTCCTTCTGGCCGGTCGTGACCTTGTCGGTGCCGATAAGCGCGCTGCCAAGTGCCTTCGAGGTGGTGGCCGCGAGGCCGATGCCGTAGTCGGAGTCGTCCTGCACCAGGTAGACCTTCTTCGCCTGCAGTTGGCCGGTGACGAACTTGGCCGCAGCCGGGCCCTGGACCGCATCATTGCCGAGGCCACGGAAGAACGTGGTCCAGCCGTTTGTGGTCAGGCCGGGGTTCGTGGCAGACGGCGTGATGTGAACAAGGCCCTTCTGCTCGAGGATGTTGCCGGTCGCTTTCGACTCTCCCGAGAACGGGAGACCGACGACGCCGACGATGTCCGCCTCGTTGACGGCCTGGGTCACCGGGCCGGTCGCCTTGGTCGGGTCGCCTTCGGTGTCGAACTTCTTGAAGCCGACCTGGCAGCCAGGGTTGGCCTTGTTGTGCTGGTCGAGCGCGAGCTGCACGCCGTCGTAGATGTTGATGCCCAGCTGGGCGTTGGCTCCGGTCTCGGCGCCGATGTACCCGAGCGTCAGGCCCGCAGGGCACGTCGCCTTTCCGTCGCCGGCGGGAAGTACCGCATTGGCGGGGGTCTGGATCGTGGTGATAGCGGGGATGTTGATTTTGCTCGCCGACGTGCTCGTGCTGGTGGATCCCTGGTTTGCACAACCCGACATCAGGAGGCCAGCCGCTGCGGCAATGGCCAAACTGGTCAGGACTTTCTTTTTGAGCATGGATCTACCTCTCGAATGAATGCGGGAAGGTGCGCCGAGACGATGGCCTCGGTTCCACTGTGATGTTTGCCTGAGCGTATAAGAGTCTGAATCGCACGCAAAGCATTTCTGAAGGAAATCGCAAGATGAAACGCAGACTTAATCTGTACGCGATGCGATTCGTCGCACTGGCTTCTGACAGCGTGGGCACAGGTGCGATGAGCGGTTCATAAACTGCTCCCGCACGATCGTTGCGCCGCACCTCGGGCATGGTTTCCCCTGTTGGCCGTAGGCATTCAGGCTGTGCGAGAAGTATCCGGAGTCCCCATTGACGTTGACGTATTGCGCGTCGAAGCTCGTGCCGCCCTCCGCGAGCGCCTTCGCCAGCACGAGTCTTACCTCGCGAAGGAGAATCTTCGAGCGGGCGGGCGAGAGCGTCGACGACTGCTGGGCGTAGTGGATTCTCGCGGCCCAGAGCGCCTCATCCGCATAGATATTCCCGACACCGCTGACCAGGGTCTGGTCGAGCAGCGCGCGCTTGATGCCCGTGCTCTTGCGCCTCAGCGCCGCGAGAAAGGCGGCATCCGAGAAGCCCGGATCGAGTGGATCGCGCGCGATGTGCGCCACCTGGCTGGGGACGAGCGGCGAAGCCGACCCCTGGCCGGCCGGGAGGCCATCCCGCGTCGGGATGAGCGCGTCGACGGCCATCGAGCCGAAAATGCGCTGGTCGGCGAAGTTGATCCAGAGCTCGCCGTGCTCCGGATGCTCGATGTGAAGCCGGATGCGCAGCTGCGGCTCATCTGCGGATCCGGGCTCCCTCAACAACACCTGGCCGCTCATGCCAAGATGCGCGACGAGCGCGCGGGTCGCGACCGTCCCGGTGTCCGGGCCCAGTGGGATCCACAGGAACTTGCCTCGGCGAACCGCGGCAGACATCCGCTGCCCCTCAAGTTGGTCGATGAAGGCGCCGCGCGCCGGATCATGCCGCCTCAGGGAGCGCGGTTCGAAGACCTCGACGGCAGAGATTGTGGCGCCCGTGACAGCCGGTTCGAGACCGGCCCGGACGACTTCAACCTCGGGGAGTTCTGGCACTGCGCTCGGCCAGTTCGGTCCATGCGGTGAGTGCGGCAGCCATCTCTGCCTGCTTCTTGCTCGTACCCTGGCCCTCTGCGCTGACCAGCCCGACCACTTCGACGCTCGCGTGAAAGAGCTTGTTGTGGTCAGGACCGGAATTCGTCACGGTGTACACGGGAAGCCCGAAACCTCGGTGCGCGACGGCCTCCTGGAGGCTGGTCTTCGGATCGATTGCCGCCCCGAAGCGATGCGGATCATCCAGGAGCGGCGCGATCAGGCGGAGCACGAGCTCGGTCGCTGCGTCGGCACCCGCATCCAGGTACACAGCCCCGATGAGCGCCTCGACGGTGTCGGCGATGATCGACGGCTTATTGCGCCCGCCGCTCGAATCCTCCCCCCTGCCGAGCAGGAGAAAGTCGCCGAGCCCGATGTTGCGCCCGACCTCTGCGAGCGCGACACTGCTGACCACGCTCGCACGGCGCTTTGCGAGGTCGCCCTCGTCAAGCCCAGGATTATCCCGATAGAGCTTGACCGTCACCGCCTGCCCGAGAATCGAATCGCCGAGAAACTCCAGGCGCTCGTTGTTCGGGATGCCGCCGTGCTCGTACGCGTACGAGCGGTGCGTCAGTGCAAGCTCAAGCAACTCGGAGCCGATGTCGACTCCGAGTCGCGCGACGAGTGCACTCCGGTCAGGATGTGCACTCGACATTGCGCTGTGACTGCTGACGGCTACCGACTAAACGTCGGCGACCTTGCGGCCCTTGTATTCGAGGAACAGCGCGGTTCCAGCCGAGTCCTCGACCACCTTGGCGCGGTGCGGGAGGCTGTATGTGACCTTGCCGTTTTCGATGGTCTTGACCAAGGTGGGAACCTCGGCCTTCCACTGCGAACGACGAGCGTGCGTGTTTGCGCGTGACTTCTTCCGCTTCGGAACAGCCATGACTATCTCTCTTCTCTGTCTGCAGGACTGGCGTGGCCAGCACTGGTGTCTTCGGAAGCGGGGAAATTCGCAAGCGCAGACCATCGCGGATCTGCGATTTCTCGTGGCTTGTATTCCGGCTGATCCGCCAGCCGCTCCCCTGTCTCTGGGTCGAGACCTGGGCAGTCCGGCCGGCACACCGGCTGAAACGGCAGTGAAAGCACTACCGCATCCCTGATCAGAGGTTCAAGATCCACGTGGTCGTCGTGAACCTCAAAATCAAAAGCTTCGTCAGAAGAATACGCGAAAAGCTCCTGGAAATCGACTTGGACCGGAAGCTCGATGTCAATCAGGCAGCGACCACACACACCTGGAGCCGTTGACGAAAGCTCGGCACTCACGAGAATGCCCTCGTGCATCGACTCGAAACGCAGGTCGGCGTCGATCGTAGCGCCGACGGGAACACTCACGAGCCCTTCGCCCATGTGCTCGACCACGGGCAGCGCAAGCGTCTGCTCACGCATCTCACCCGGCCGGTGCATGAGGTCATACACATTGATCGTGTACGGAGTCGTCCTGAACTTTGTCACGGAGACCGATTCTACGCGTTCGCGGCCCTGGTTTCCGACGACGGCAACCACGCCGAGGGCACGAGAGAAGCCGGGATCACGACGGCCTTGAGCCGACCGATGCGCCCGGCCTGTTCCTCCAGGCCGGCGAGGACGAGCTCGAGATCATCCGCAACGCCGCGCGCGTGGAACCGCCCGGGCGGACCGAAGCTCTCTCGTTCGACTGCCAGCAACAACCGATCGAGCGCGTCGAGCCGATTCAGGTCGGAGAGGATGTCGCCCACACGCGCCGCGAAGGCACGTGGGGTCTCCGTGTCTGAGACGTACCACCCGAAGTCACGCGCAGTGTCGCGCAGCTCGCTCCATGCGATGGTTGCGCCCCCCCACTCGTCCCTGAGCTGGCGCAGCCTGGTCCTGCGACGCCACCGCCGCAAGAACGCAGGAGCGAGAAGCAGCGCTGCCACCAGAAGTCCGCCCCCCACACCGGAGACAACGGGCTGGATGGCCGTCTGCCCCCTCCCGCTCGACGACGTGGCTGTCGTCGTCGGGTCAACGGGAACGAGGGGCCGGCTCGATTGGGTGGTCGCTGAGCCGGTCGGATTCGTCGGCAGCGTCAGCGCCGAATCGGGCCTCGTGTATGACGGGATGAGGCCTCGCCCGACGGTCGGCTCGAACGGGACCCAGCCC
The DNA here is from genome assembly GCA_030841285.1 of Microbacteriaceae bacterium. Taxonomy (GTDB): domain Bacteria; phylum Actinomycetota; class Actinomycetes; order Actinomycetales; family Microbacteriaceae; genus JAUZGC01. Next base: position 17,188 of record JAVECW010000071.1, on the reverse strand, counting down.
ACTCCGGCGAAATACAGCTCCGGCCACGCGTGCAGGTCATCTGACGTCACGTTGTACACGGCGCTGCTTCCGAACGCACCCGGGCTCGAAGCGCCAGGCAGGTACCCGATCGAGACCCGAGAAGGGATCCCGAGGGTGCGGGCCATGATCGCCATCGCGGATGCGAAATGAACGCAGTAGCCCGACTTCGCCTCGAGGAAGGTCGCTATGACGGCCATGCCGTCTCCGCCGTAACCCTGCTCGAGGGGTGTGTCCACCGAATACTGGAAGTCCGACAGGCGGAAGTAGTCCTGAAGTGCAACGGCCTTCTCGTATTTGCTCGTCGCCCCCACCGTGGCTTGTACGGCCGTCTGCGTGATGATCGCTGGGAGATCATTCGGAACGAAGAGGTCTGAGATGAGTGACGCGGGCACCAGGCCGGTGTCATCCTTCAGCTGCGCGATGGTCGGGCTGATGAGCAGGCTGGTGGCCTTGTAGTTTTGGCCCGCCGCGTTCGTGTCCACGGCTCCGATCGTGAGGTCCGCAGGATCCCACGCCCACGTCCCACTCAAGCCACTCACGCTCGTCACCGGAAATGGCACGGGAAGCCACCGGCTGTTCATGCTGTCGATGTGCACGGTCGTTTCGAACTTCTTCGTCGCGACCGCCGTTGAAAGGCCGAGAGCGTGGCCGATCGTGTCAGCGGCGGGCAGCCGGTTCATCGCACGTTCGCGATGCTTCCATACGGTCCCCGTGAAGCGATCGAGCGACGTGAGCTTGAGGTACTGCGGCGCCGGCGCCGTCGACGTATAGCTCAAGACATGCACCGCGGCCGGGCGCCGCAAGTCACGGCCCAGATCGATCAGGGGTGTTACGGTACCGCCGATCGAGATCCCCGATGCGCTGAACGACGTTGCCCCGCCACGATCGAAGCCAGGAGCCGTGACCGCGATCACGAGTGCCACGACGATCGATGCCGCCCCGATTGCGAACGATGCCGCCAGCCGCGGGGTCGCCTGGTGCCGTTGTCGCGCATCCGAACGCAGGAGAAACAGGAAGGCCGCGGCGCACACGGCCAGCGCGGCCGGGGAAACGCCACCGGTGAACAGCACGGCCGGCACGACCAGGACGGGCACGAGGGCCAACCCCGCCCATCCTGGGAGCTTGAGAGTGATCGCGAGCGTGTCGAGGAGGATCGCCAGAACTCCCGTTCCCAGCACGATCAGGAACATGAACTCGATGAGAGGCGGCGCAGGCGTTCCCTGATCATAGATCGACGTCCTGGCGAGATCGCCCAGGGCGCCGAATCGCTCGAACGTGCCTGTCGTCGGGATGATGCCGAGGAATCCCGTGCCACGACCAAAGCCGAGCGTCAGGATGACCGCGAGAATCGCAACTTCGATGAGTGGAATCAGGACGCGCGGAACGCCCAGCGTCCGCAATACCGTTCCCGCGACGAGGATGAGCGACCCCACGAAAAGCATCAGGAACCACCAGCCGAGGCCGTCAATGAGTCCGATGAGGCTGAAACTCGTGGCGAGCAGAACGAGCAGGAGCGCGGATGTGAGACGCCACGACCCCGCGCGCCTGGTCAAGCCGACTGCGACGGGGGCAACAGCGATGCTAACCACTGTGACTCACCGCCCGATGCCGGGCAAGCGCACGCTGCCAGGCCACGAGCGTGCCCGTCGCCCGATCGAAAGGCGCGCAGAACCAGCCGGCCCGTCCCAGGGTCTCGGCGACCATCGGGTCCGCCGTTTCTCCGATGAACGCGACGGCCGGCTCGCACATCGGACGTAGGGAGCCGAGCGCACCGAGCTCGTCGAGGGAACCGTCGAGAAGGACCGCGAAGACTGGAACCGCCCGACCGCTTCGGCGGAGTCCTGCGGACAGCTCACCAATGTAGTCGTCGCGCGGTTGGGTCGACTGCTCCACTCCCGCGAGCTCGGCCAGGAGCAGCTGGTCCGCTCCGCCGAGGTCGAATGTCGGGGTCGACGTCCCGAGCGTCCCACTTCTTCCCGCGCCAGTTCGTCCGGCGAGCTGCCGCGGCCCCGTCTCGACAACGCTCAGCACGAATCCCTGATCGAGTAGGTGGACGGCGATGGACGCCACGAGCTCGACGACGGCTTCGAATGCCGGGTCCTGCTCGTGCCCGAACTGCTGGTGCGGATCGCGGCGCGCGTCGCGCTGGGTATCGAACAGCATCCATGCCTCTGGATTGCTGCGCTGTTCCTCCTGCCTGACCATGAGCTTGTCGTGGCGGGCCGTCGCGCGCCAGTGAACGCGGCGCAATGGGTCACCCGGCCGGTACTCCCTGGCTATGAGTTCATCTGCGCTCGGGATGCTGTGGCGAAGGAGTTCGTGCTCTGTCCCCTCGCTCTTCGCGATATCGAGCTCACCGCGCGGCAGTGCCGTAACCCTCGGCGTTACGAGCAATTGCTTGGGTTGACCGATCGAGAACTCGCCGTATGCGAGGCCGAATGGATCGGTGCGAGTGACGATGAGCGGACCGATGTCGTGGGCGCCGCGCCGAGAGGCCGTCACGCGCTGCCGAAGCGTTACCGTGTCACGCCCGTTGTTGGTTGTCGGGCTGTGGCCGGCAAGACGCGGGAACGGCGCCGCATCCTGCACCGCGAGTCCCAGCGGCGCGCGCTCGCGCCACACCGCTGCAGGCGTCGGGAGGGCAGCCTGGTTTCGCGCGGTGGTCGTGACAGTCGTCGTCTCGTCGATCGCGACGACCTCCGGGCTGAAGGTGCGCGTGGCGCTCAGCCTCGGCCTGTCGATCGTCACGGACAGCATGGCCGCGAGTGGGCAGGTGACCAAGACGAGGCCACCGAAGAGCAGGTCGGAGCGAGCGAAGAAGGCGGATGCCGCGAGCACGACGACTCCGGCGCCAAGCAAACCCCAGCCGCGCATCGTCGGCCGCGGTCGTCGAACCGAGGTGGCCTGGTGCGTGCGCTGGAACACGGCGACCTACCTCCCGACAGTACCCACGGGGACGGGAGTCGCACCGACGATCCTGAGCACGATCTCCTCGATCACCGGCGCGCTCTCGTGATGGTGCCCGAGAGCCCGACTCGTGGGCAGGAGGCGATGGCCGAGTACGGCCACTGCCAGCGCGTCGATGTCATCAGGCAGCACGAAATCCCTGCCGTCAAGAGCCGCACGGGCCTTCGCCGCCCGTACGAGCTGGAGGGTCGCCCGCGGGCTGGCACCCAGACGCAGATCCCTGTCCTCCCTGGTCGCCCGGACCAGGTCGACCGCGTACTGCTTGACGGGCGCTGAGGCGAAGACAGCGCGCGCGGTCGTCATCATCGCCCGGAGCTGGCTCGCCGAGACGACGGGCCCGATGCGCGAGAGCGGGCTGGAGGTGTCGCGTGTGTTGAGCATGGCAAGTTCGGAGGCATCGTCGGGGTATCCCATGGCGATGCGCGCCATGAAGCGGTCGCGCTGCGCCTCGGGGAGCGCATACGTGCCCTCCATCTCGATCGGGTTCTGCGTCGCGACGACGATGAACGGCGAGGTGAGCCGGTACGTGGTCCCGTCGACCGTGACCTGGCGTTCCTCCATGCACTCGAGGAGCGCTGACTGCGTCTTGGGGCTGGCACGGTTGATCTCGTCGCCAATCACGATGTTCGCGAAGACGGCGCCCGGCTTGAACTCGAATCGGCGCTCGGCCTGGTTGTACACGGACACGCCCGTGACGTCGCTCGGCAGCAGGTCTGGTGTGAACTGGATGCGGCTGACCGTGCAGTCGACGGACTTGGCCAGCGACTTGGCCAGCATCGTCTTGCCGACGCCTGGCACATCCTCGATGAGCAGATGCCCCTCGGCCAGCAGGACCGTCAGCGCCGTCTGCACCGCATCGTGCTTGCCGTCGATGACGGACTCGACGTTGGTGATGATTCCCTCCGCCGCCCGCCTGAGTTCGTCCAGGCCCATCTCATCGGAATCCTCGGTTGGGGCAACGGAGGAATCCGTCGGTTGGCGCGTCGGGTAGCTGTTCATGTCTCCTGCAAGTACTCGAATACCGCGGCTGGAACATATGGACTCACGTCTCCGCCTAACGCGGAGACCTGACGAACGAGCGAACTCGAAACGTGGGCGTTGGCCGGGTCCGGAAGCATGAAGATCGTCTCGACGGCCGCGAGGTTGCGGTTGACGATCGCCATCGGAGTCTCGTATGCAACGTCGACCTGCGAGCGGATGCCCTTGATGAGGACGTGCGCGCCGACATCCGTGCAGTAATCGACGAGCAGGCCAACGCTCCAGGAAGCGACGATGATGTTGCGCGGCAGGCCGGCATCGCTGATCGAGCGCTCAAGCAGGGCGACGCGCTGGGCGATGGGCAGGAGCGCGGACTTGCCGGGGTTGTGCACGACCAGCACGTGCACCTCGTCGAACAGGCCAGCAGCCCTCTCGATCACATCGAGGTGACCCAGGGTGACGGGATCGAACGATCCAGGGACAACGGCGATCCTGTTCATAGATCTCCAGAATAGCTGTCCGGGTTATCGATTCGTTATCGGATTCCCCGCGAACTTTCTGGCCGCATCCGCGACCTAGTTCTTGGCGAGGAAGTCACGCTCGGCCGAGTCGAGCCTGCGTGCGAGCGCGGCGCCAAGCGCACGGTGCTCCGTGAGCCCCGGGTCGGCCTCGAGCACACCATTCGCGGCTTCCCTGGCCTCAGCGATGAGGTCGCCGTCGCGCGCGACGCGCAGCAGCCGGAGTGAGGATCGGCCGCCGGATTGCCGGCTTCCAAGCACGTCGCCCTCCTGGCGAAGCTCGAGGTCGACCTGCGCGAGTTCGAAGCCGTCGAGGGTCGCGGCAACCGCATCGACGCGCTCCCTGGCTAGCGTCCCCTGCTCGGCCCGCGTGACGAACAGGCACAGCCCCGGCACCCCACCCCGACCGACGCGGCCGCGCAACTGGTGTAGCTGGGAGACGCCGAATCGATCGGCATCGAGGATCGCCATGACGGACGCATTCGGCACATCGACACCGACCTCGATCACTGTCGTGGCGACGAGCAGGTCGATCTCCCCCGCCGCGAAGCCTCGCATGACGGCGTCCTTGGCGTCGCTCGGCAGCTTGCCATGCAGGGCCGCCAGCCGGGCGGTCGCGAACAGTGGATTGGCCCGCGCCTGCTCAAAGACGGCTTCGACGGATGCGGTCGCTGCCGCGACCGGCTCCAGGACGGCGTCCGTCTCCTCCAGCTCTTTGGCCGTGATTGCCGGGCACACGACGAAAACCTGGCGCCCCTTGGCGATCTCCTCGGCGGCGCGCTCCCAGATTCGCGACTCCCAGCCCGGCCGGTCGGAGAGCGGAACGACGAAGCTCTCGATGCCCTGCCGGCCGGCGGGAAGCTCGGCGATGATCGAGACATCCAGGTCGCCGAATACGGTCATGGCGACGGTACGCGGGATCGGTGTTGCCGTGAGCACGAGCACATGCGGCGGAGTCGCGCCCTTGAGGCGAAGGGCCTCGCGCTGGTCGACGCCGAACCTGTGCTGCTCGTCGACGACGACGAGACCGAGGTCGAAGAAGGTGACGGCGTCGCCGATGAGCGCGTGCGTGCCGACGACGATCCGCGCCTGGCCGGACACCGTACGCAGCAATGCCTTCTTGCGATCGGCAGCGGGAAGCTGACCGGTGAGCAGCGTGGGCATGAGTTCTGCCGAGAGCTCCGGACCGAGCACCCTGGCGATCGAGCGGAGATGCTGCGCGGCGAGCACCTCCGTCGGCGCAAGCAAGGCGGACTGCCCGCCGGAGTCGGCGACGGCGAGCATCGCACGCAGCGCAACCAGCGTCTTGCCACTACCGACCTCGCCCTGCACGAGCCGATTCATCGGGGCTTCCTCGGCCAGGTCGCGCGCGATCTCGCCACCCACGACCCGCTGGTCGTTCGTGAGTGAGAACGTCGTTGCCGCGTCGAACCGCTCGAGCAACCCGCCCGGAGCGGGGACGCGAGGCACAGCGCTCTGCGCGCGAGCCATGGCGCGCTGCTGGAGCAATGCAGCCTGGAGCACGAATGCCTCCTGGAATCGCAGGGTGTCCCGCGCACGCTGCCAGTCGGAATCCTTCTCCGGAACGTGCACGAACTCGAGGGCCTGGCGATACGGGAGGAGCCCACGGGATTCCCGAAGCTCGTCGTTCACCGGGTCGGGCACCTCGCCGAGGCCGTCGAGAACGAGCGCGATTGCCTTCTGCACCTGCCAGCTTGCGATTGTGGCGGTGGCGGGGTAGATCGGGATCGGGGTCTCCGCCCACTTGCGGGCGGACTGGGGGTCTGCACCGATAGCATCCGCCTCGAAGAGCTCGTAGTCGGGGTGTGTGAGCTGCAGCGCACCGCGATAGTCGGAGACCTTGCCTGCAAAGATCCCGCGCACGCCAGGGTGCAGATCGCGCGCGCGCCAGGCCTGGTTGAAGAACGTGAGGCTCAGGATGCCCTTGCCGTCAGAGATCTTCACCTCCAGGATGGATCCGCGTCGCGCGCGCATCGGGCGCTCGCGCACCTCGAGAACTTCGGCCACGATCGTGACGTTCTCGTCGACGGGCAGCTGTGTGAGCGCGGTCAGCTCCCCCCGACGTGCGTAGCGCCTGGGGTAGTGGCTGAGCAGGTCACCGGCCGTCGCCAGCCCGAACGCCTTCTGGATGGCACCGGCCGTTCGCCCGCCCAGGACGCCACCGAGCTTCGTGTCGAGCTCGATCCGGATCCCGGGGCCGCCGTCGCCGACGGCCTTCTGCGCGCCCGCGCCTTCGCTGCCCCCGTTGACTTCGTTCGAAGCAGGCGCAGCGGTCATGCTGCGATTCTATGGCCGGGCGCAGACAGCAAGGCTGGCTCCGCGCGGGGCGGTAGCGTTGTCCCGATGACCAGGATCGTTTCGGGCTTCGCCGGGTCGCTCACCCTCGCGGTACCCAAGTCGGGTACGCGGCCCACGAGCGATCGCGTACGCGAGGCCATCTTCTCCGCGCTGGAGTCGCGTGACCTGATCGAGAGCGCTCGCGTTCTCGACTTGTATGCGGGTTCGGGCGCACTCGGCCTCGAGGCCGCGAGCCGCGGTGCTGCGACCGTCTCGCTCGTCGAGCGGAACGCGGCTGCCGGCGCGATCTGTCGCAAGAACGCCGCGGCCATCCTGCGCGCTGCGCCACCCGCAGGGGGGCTCACCATCGACGTCGCGGTTTCGCCCGTGCAGGCCTTCCTCGGCGCGTCAACGGCAACCTTCGACCTTGTGTTCATCGATCCGCCTTACGACCTCGGGGATGATGAACTGGCCCAGGCGCTGACCGCGCTCGTGCCGCGCCTGTCAACGGATGCCGTCGTGGTCGTCGAACGCAGCGCCCGCTCCCCCGAACCCCCCTGGCCGGCCGGACTCACGGCCGACCGCCGCAAGGACTACGGCGAGACCGCCGTGTGGTGGCTCGGCACGAGCTGAGCGTTACGGCCTCAGCCGACGTGGCCGTCCCAGCCGCGGTACGGATCCCAGCCACTCTCGGCCTTGTACGGCTCCCCGTCGACGAGCAAGCCAGCACCCGCTACGACCTTGCCGATCCGCCGGAAGCCGCCGGGTAGCACGATCCCGGCGGGAAAGCTCGCGAACAGGCTGTGATCCTCGCCTCCGTCGAGCGCGAGGACGCGGTCGTCGCCGAGAGCGGATGCCTCGAGGTCGATCGCGACCCCGCTCGCCTCCGCGACGCGGCGAGCATCCAGCGCAAGGCCATCGCTCAGGTCGAGCATGGCCGTCGCACCGGCGAGCGCCGCGGCGATGCCGTCCGCGAGGGGCGGCCGCGGCCTGAGCTGGGCCTCGACGACGGTGCGATGCGCCTCACGGACACCGGCCGCGAGCAGTGCGTCCGGTTCGCCGCTCGAGTCCACGGCGTGCTCGAAGAGCATGCGGAGGCCGGCCGCGGCGGCACCGAGCGGGCCTGACACGGCGACGACATCTCCGGGCCGCGCACCGGAACGCAGGACTGCCTCCCGGCCTTCCAGGTCGCCGAAGGCCGTCACGGCGATCGTGAAGGTATCGGAGACCGAGAGGTCCCCGCCGACCACGCCGCAACCGGGCGCGAGGTCGAGGCAGGCGTCGCGCATGCCATCGGCGAAGGATTCGAGGTGCGCGACGGGCGTGGCCTTCGGGGCCGCGATGGCGACGACCAGCGCTGTGGGCCGCGCGCCCATGGCGGCGACATCCGCGAGGTTGGTGACGGCGGCCTTCCAACCGAGGTCACGTGGCTGCGACCAGGCCCAGCGAAAGTCCGGCCCGTGAATCATCATGTCCGTCGTGACGACGTAGCGACCGTCAGGCGCGGCGAGCACGGCCGCGTCGTCGCCCGGTCCGATGAGCGTGACGCTGGATTCCGGCAGGCGAGGGAAGATGCGCCGCAGCGTCTCACGTTCCGCGAGTTTCGCAAGAGTCACCGAGTCGTCGCTCGCAGCCATCGTCATGCATCAAACGGTAGCCTGAATGCGATGTCTCCTCGTCCCGTCGCCATCTCGGCGTTCATCGCCGCCTCGGTCGTCGTGTCATTGAGCGGATGCGCACCCACAGTCTCACTCGACCCGGGACCGAATGCAGGCAGCGTCGGCTGCGCCCAGATCAGCGTGCGCCTCCCGGACACCGTCGCAGGGCAGGGCAAGCGCGAGACGGACGCGCAGGCAACGGGCGCGTGGGGCACGCCCGCGACCGTCCTGCTACGCTGCGGCGTTCCCCCACTCGGCCCGACCACGCAGCCCTGCGTCACCGTGAACGGCGTTGACTGGGTGCTCGAAGGAGATCCGGCTGCCACGACCATTCGTTACATCACCTTCGGCCGCGTCCCGGCAACCGAGGTGATCATCAATCACGGTGCGGGTGGCGTCTCGGATGCCAGCGTGCTGCCAGACCTCGCATCCGCGATTTCGGTCATCCCCCAGACGAGCAAGTGCCTGGCGCTCAGTGACGTCCCAGGCGGCACGGCGACGGCAGCGCCGACGCCTACGGCAATCCCCACTCCAACGCCCACACCGTAGGCGCGACGCCTCACGCGTCGGCGCTTCTCGCTACTCGACGAGCAGGAAGGCCGAGCGTGCGAGGGCGACGTCGATCAGTTCGTCGATCAGCGCGGGGTAGCTGAGTCCGCTCGCCTGCCAGCACTTCGGGAACATCGAGATCGGCGTGAAGCCCGGCATCGTGTTGAGTTCGTTGACGACGAAACCCTGCGCCGTGAGGAAGAAATCGACGCGTGCCAGACCCTCGCCCCCGATCGCGTCGAATGCGCGGATCGCGAGCGACTGGATGGTCGCGAGTTCCTGAGGGCTCAGGTCGGCCGGGCAGACGAGATCGATCCCCGGCGCGTCGAGGTACTTGGCGTCGAAGTCGTAGAAGTCTCGACCGCTGACGACGATCTCGCCGGCGACGGATGCGCGGGTGGGCTCACCCGGGCGACCGCCGAGCACGGCGACCTCGACCTCACGGCCGATAAGTCCGGCCTCGATCAGCACCTTGTCGTCTTCCGCGAATGCCAGCTCGATGGCTGCGTCGAGTTCGCCGGACGAACTGACCTTGCTCACTCCGACGCTCGACCCCGCGCGTGCGGGTTTGACGAACACCGGCAAGCCCAGTTCGAGCGCCGCCTTGCGAATGGACGCGGGATTCGCGCGCCACTCGTATGACGTCACGGTGTTCCAGGGCGCGACGGGAATCCCGACCTGCTGGAGAACGGTCTTGGTGAAGTGCTTGTCCATGCCGAGCGCACTCGCGAGAACACCGCTACCGACGTACGGCAGGTCGACGAGTTCGAGCATGCCCTGCACCGTGCCGTCCTCGCCCCATGGGCCATGCAGGATCGGGAATACGACGTCGACGGCGCCCAGCGAGCGAACGGTGCCGTCGGCATCCACAACTGTCAGCTCACGCGAGGCCGAGCTCTCCGGCCACCGCACGCGTGTGCCGTTGTCGAGCACCTCTGGCATGGCATCCGCGTTGAGCGCGAACTCCGCGGCGTCGTCGTGCTGGAGCGTGAACGCTCCCTCGCGCGTGATGCCGATCGGGATGACGTCGTAGCGGTCGCGGTCAATGGCCGCGAGCACTCCCCCCGCCGTTGCGCAGCTGATCGAATGTTCGCTTGAGCGACCGCCAAACAGCAGAGCGACTACGAGTTTGTCCGTCATCCGTGGTCCTTTCACCCTGGGGTTCGTCCGAATTGGTGGTGAGGTGCGGGGCAATGTCCTTCGGCTCGAGCGTACCTGCCAACACCTGGCTCACCTGGCGGACGATAGGCATCTCGACACCCTTGGCCTCCGCGAGAGCGAGAACCGGAGCAACGGATGCGAGGCCCTCCGCGGTCTGGTTCATCTGCTTGACGACATCCGCAAAGCTGTAGCCCTGGCCGAGGAGCCGGCCGGCCGTGTTGTTGCGTGAGAGGGAGGATTCACACGTCGCGATGAGGTCACCGAGGCCCGCGAGCCCGGACAGGGTCTCGGCCTGAGCGCCGTACGCGACGGAGAAGTCCGTCATCTCGCTGAGGCCGCGCGTGATGATCGACGCCTTGGTGTTCTCGCCGTACCCGACGCCGTCGACGATGCCGATCGCCACGGCGATGAGGTTCTTGAGGACTCCGCCGAACTCCGTACCGATCACGTCGGTGTTGACGAAGCACCGGAAGTACCGGTTGGTCGCTGCAAGTGCAACGACCTGTGCGGTCTCGAGGCTCTGCGAGGAGACGACGGCGGCCGTCGGCTGTTCCCTGGCGATCTCCAGGGCCAGGTTGGGGCCGGAGGTCACGGCAATGCGCTCTGGATCGATCGGCAGCTCCTGGGCGATCACCTCGCTCATGCGCATCCCCGTGCCGAGTTCGACACCCTTCATGAGACTCACGACGATGGTCGTGTCTGTCAGAGATGGCGCGATCGCACCCAGGTTCTCTCGCAGCGACTGGCTCGGGATCGAGATGAAGACCTGCTCGGCACCCTCGAGCGCCTCAGCAAGCCGGGATGTCGCGCTCAAGGTGCGCGGCAGGTTGATGCCGGGCAGGTAGTCGCTGTTTCGCCTGGCCTCATTGATCTCGCGAGCGAGCTCGGGACGCCTGGCCCAGAGGGTGACATCCGAACCGCCATCGGCAAGGACCTTGGCAAACGTGGTGCCCCAACTGCCCGCGCCCAGCACGGCCACACGACGTGGTGCGGCCAGACGACGCGGCTCGGCGCTCTTAGGCTTCAAAGCGGCCCGTCTCCTTCTGGTCGTGTTGGGCCGGATTCCAGCGCACGGCTGGAGCCTGCTCACAGCGAAGATCCTCCAGCAGCGCAGTGATGCTCGTCATGATGACGGATGTCGCCTCGTTGAGCGTTGCCAGGTCGAGGCTGCGCCCGCGAAAACCCGACAGGTCGACGGGATCGCCGACCTTGACCGTGATCGTCTTTCGGGGGAAGAAGCTGATCTTCTTCGAGTAGCGCGCCATCACGTCCTGCGTTCCCCAATGCGCGATCGGGATGACCGGGATGTCGTGCTCGAGGGCCATGCGGGCGGCGCCGGTCTTGCCGCGCATCGGCCACATGTCCGGATCGCGGGTGAGCGAACCCTCCGGATAGATGATGATGACGCCGCCGTTCTCGACGAGCGCCTCCGCAGCGCGCAACGGCTCATTGCTGCGAGAGGTGCCAGCCCGCTCGACCGGGATCTGGCCCGACCTGCGCAGGATCCAGCCGACGACGGGGACGCGGAACAGGCTGCCCTTCGCGAGGAAGCGCGGGATGCGACCGAGCTTCCACGTGATGGCGCCGATGATCACCGGGTCGATCTCGCTGTAATGGTTCGGCGCGAGCACGTATGCGCCCGTGCGCGGCAACTTATGGCCGTCCGTGACCTTGAAGCGTGTGATGACCGCGAGGATCGGAAGCGCGATCGACGCAAGCACCCAAAAGATCGATGGACGCGACTTCTCGGAAGGCATGCGCGAGGGCTTCTGCTCTGAAGGAGTATTGGGCACGACGCTATTATCCTTCGAGAACGAAGTCAGCCCCCAACTGCTCAAGCTTGGTGATGAAGTTCTCGTAGCCGCGGCTGATAATTCCGACGTTGCTGACGGTCGACGTTCCGTTCGCGCTCAGGGCCGCGATGAGATGGCTGAAGCCGCCACGAAGGTCTGGAACCACGATCTTTGCGCCGTGCAGCACGCTCGGCCCAGTGATGACCGCCGAGTGGTTGAAGTTGCGCTGGCCGAAGCGGCACGGGTGTCCGCCGAGGCACTCCTTGTGGATCTGGATCGTCGCCCCCATCTCCACGAGCGCGTCGACGAAGCCGAAACGCTGCTCGTACACGGTCTCGTGCACGATCGAAACGCCCTGCGCCTTGGTGAGCGCGACGACGAGCGGCTGCTGCCAGTCCGTCATGAAGCCGGGGTGGACATCCGTCTCGATCACGACGGGCTTGAGCTCGCCGCCCGGGTGATAGAAGCGGATGCCGTCGTCGTGAATCTCGAACGCGCCGCCAACCTTGCGGAACACGTTGAGGAAGGTGAGCATCTCGGCCTGTCGCGCGCCACCGACGAAGATATCGCCGTCGGTCGCAAGTGCAGCCGCCGCCCAGCTCGCGGCCTCGTTGCGGTCGAACAACGCCTTATGCGTGAAGCCCTCGAGCTTGTCTACGCCCTCGACCCGGATCACGCGATCGGTGTCGACCGTGATGATCGCACCCATCTTCTGCAGGATGTTGATGAGATCCATGATCTCGGGCTCGATCGCGGCACCCTTGAGCTCCGTGATGCCCTCGGCGCGCACGGCCGTCAGCAGCACCTGTTCGGTCGCCCCGACACTCGGGTACGGTAGCTCGACCTTGGCGCCGGTGAGCCCGTTCGGAGCCGACATCCGGATGCCGCTTGGCAGCTTCTGGACGACGGCACCGAACTTGCGCAGCACCTCGAGGTGGTAGTCGATCGGGCGGTCACCAATCCGGCATCCGCCGAGGTCGGGAATGAAGGCCTCGCCGATGCGGTGCAGGAGAGGTCCACAGAACAGGATCGGGATGCGGCTGGAGCCGGCGTGCGCGTCGATGTCCGTCATGTGCGCGCTCTCGACGTTGCTCGGGTCGAGGTGGAGCTCGCCAATGTCTGCGCCATCCGTCACTTTGACGCCGTGGATCTCGAGCAAACCACGCACCACACGGACGTCGCTGATGTCGGGCACGTCGCGCAGGACGCTCGGCGTCTCACCGAGGAGCGCCGCCACCATGGCCTTGGTGACGAGGTTCTTCGCGCCCTTCAGCTCGATGCGACCGCGCAGCGGAATCCCGCCATTGATTGTGATTCGATCGCCCTTGAGCCCAACCGAAGCCCCCGCGGCCTTTGCATCCTGAAGAAGTGAGTTCACTGAGTTTTCACCGGTAACGTCTTGGGCCGCCAGCTTTCTCGACGGGCTTCGAATTCTGTGATGCGCTCCTCATCGCGCAGTGTCAAACCAATATCGTCCAGGCCTTCGAGCAATCGCCACCTAGTGTAATCATCGATCTCAAAGGAAACCGACAGCTCGCCGACACGTGCAGTACGAGCAACCAGATCGACCGTGGCCTCTATTCCCGGGTTCGCCTCGATCGCAGCCCACAGCTTCTCGGCATCGGCTTCGCTGATCTGGCCGGCGAGGAAGCCCGCCTTGCCGGAGTTGCCGCGGAAGATGTCGCCGAAGCGAGGGCTCAGGACGGCCGAAAAGCCATAGTCACGCAGCGCCCAGACGGCGTGCTCACGCGACGAGCCGATGCCGAAATCCGTCCCGGCGATCAGGATCTTGCCTGCCTTGTATGGTTCCTGGTTGAGCACGAAATCGGGATCCTGGCGCCAGGCATGGAACAGGGCGTCCTCGTAGCCCGTCTTGGTCACGCGCCGCAGGAACACCGCCGGGATGATCTGGTCGGTGTCGACGTTCGAGCGGCGCATCGGGACGGCCACACCCGTCAGGGTCGAGATCTTTTCCATCAGGCGCTCACCTTCGCGTCGGTCGTGGGCTGCCCGTCAGGCGTGTTCTCGAGATCCCATGGACTCGAGAGCGTGCCGCGGATCGCGGTCGCCGCTGCCACGACGGGCGAGACGAGGTGGGTTCGGCCACCCTTACCCTGGCGACCTTCGAAGTTGCGGTTGCTCGTCGAGGCGCAGCGCTCCCCTGGTGCGAGCTGGTCCGGATTCATGCCGAGGCACATCGAGCATCCGGCGAATCGCCACTCGGCTCCGAAGTCGGTGACGATCTTGTCGATCCCCTCGGCCTCGGCCTCGATGCGCACGCGAGCGGACCCCGGGACGACCATGACGCGCACGCCATCGGCCTTCTTGTGGCCCTTGATGACGGCGGCGAAGGCACGCAGGTCTTCGATGCGGCTGTTGGTGCACGAGCCCATGAAGACGGCGTCGACCGCGATGTCCTTCATTCGCGTGCCGGCCTCGATGTCCATGTACTGGAGTGCTCGCTCTGCGGCCGAACGCTCGTTCGCGTCGGCGATCGCGGTAGGGTTCGGCACGACATCCGAGAGCGAAACGCCCTGGCCGGGGTTGGTGCCCCAGGTCACGAAGGGCTCGAGCTCGTTCGCGTCAAGGAAGACCTCGGCATCGAAGACGGCGTCATCGTCGGTAGCGAGGGTGTTCCAGTACGCGACGGCGTCATCCCAGTCCTGGCCATGCGGCGCGTGCGGCCGACCCTTGAGATACGCGTACGTCGTCTCGTCCGGCGCGACCATGCCGGCTCGGGCGCCCGCCTCGATCGACATGTTGCAGATCGTCATGCGGCCCTCCATCGAGAGCGCACGGATGGCGCTGCCGCGGTACTCGAGCACGTAGCCCTGACCGCCGCCGGTGCCGATCTTCGCGATGACGGCCAGGATGATGTCCTTGGATGACACTCCGGGACGCAGCGCGCCTTCGACCGTGATGGCCATGGTCTTGAACGGCTTGAGGGGCAGGGTCTGGGTCGCCAGGACGTGCTCGACCTCGCTCGTGCCGATGCCGATCGCCATGGCGCCGAAGGCTCCGTGGGTCGATGTGTGCGAGTCACCGCAGACGACGGTGATGCCGGGCATCGTCAGGCCGAGCTGAGGTCCGACCACGTGCACGATGCCCTGCTCGATGTCACCAAGCGAATGCAGGCGGATGCCGAATTCCTGGGCATTCTTGCGAAGCGTGTCGATCTGGGTGCGGCTCGTGAGATCGACGATGGGCTTGTCGATGGCGAGGGTCGGCGTGTTGTGATCCTCGGTCGCGATCGTCAGGTCCGGACGGCGGACCGGCCGGCCGGCCATCCGCAGCCCGTCGAAGGCTTGCGGACTCGTGACTTCGTGCACGAGGTGCAGGTCGATGTAGATGAGGTCGGGGGCTCCGTCCTCGCCCTTGGCGACGAGGTGGTCCTCCCAGACCTTCTCTGCCAGAGTGCGCGGCGAGCGCGCCGAATCGTTTGTAGTGCTCATAGGGGGGTTCTCCTCAGTTGCATGGTGGTCAGCCAACGGCAAACTCCGCGACGAGTGAGGCCTTCAGATTAGGACTCGTCGCGGCAGCTAAGAAGAAGCAAACCAAACCGCACAAATGGAGTTTATCACCGGGGTCAGCCCCGCTCAGCATTCGATCAGGAATCGCCGGTTCGAGACGGTTGGCGCTCGGTAGAGCCGAATCCCGCGTGATCCGATTCCTCGATGATGCGTCTCCCCTCGACGCGCATCTTCACCAGGCTCGCGATCGTGGCGATGACCATCGTCGCGACGATGACCGCGAGGGAGGTCCAGGTATCGATCTCGGGCGCCCACTCGATCGGGTGGCCTCCGTTGAGGAAGGGCACCTCGTTCGTGTGCATGGCGTGGAAGACGAGCTTGACACCGATAAATCCGAGGATGAGGGCGATGCCGTACTTGAGGTACGCGAGGCGTTCGAGCAGGTGCCCGAGCAGGAAGTAGAGCTGACGCAGGCCCATGAGCGCGAAGATGTTCGCCGTGAAGACGATGAAGGGGCTCGTGGTGATTCCGAAGATCGCCGGAATCGAATCGAGGGCGAAGAGCAGGTCGGTCGTTCCTAGCGCGATCAAGACGATCACGAGTGGCGTCAGCATCCTGCGGCCCTCAACCATCGTGCGCAGCTTGAACCCCTCGTACTCGGTCGAGATCCGCAGGCGGTGGCGCAGCAAACGGATGATCGAGTTGTCCTCCTCTCCCTCCGCGTCCTGCTTGCTCAGGGCCTGGTGTACGGCCGTGTAGAGCAGGAAGGCGCCGAAGAGGTAGAAGATCCAGCCGAAGCTCGCGATGAGTTGTGCACCGAGCACGATGAACACTCCGCGGAACACGAGCGCGATGACGATGCCGATCATCAGCACTTCCTGCTGATACTTCCTGGGCACCGCGAACCGCGCCATGATGACGACGAACACGAACAGGTTGTCGATGCTGAGGCTGTACTCGGTCAGCCAGCCCGCCAGGAACTGCCCGGCGTGCTCGGCGCCTCCGAATACGAACATGAGGAGCGCGAAGAGCAGCGCGAGTGCGATGTAGAACGAGACCCAGAGCGTCGACTCCCTGGCCGACGGGATGTGCGGACGCTTGAAGACGATGAGGAGGTCGGCCACCAAGACCAGGACGAGGACCACGAGCGACACGAGTTCGAACGTCAGGGGGAGAACGACATCCATGGATGACCTTTCGAAGGGGTACGGAAAACCGGACCGAAAGTCTCTCCCGCATCGCGTCGATGCCGCCGTGCCCGGAGCCACCGCAAGGCGGCTCGTGATGACGAACACGGTGCTGGCCCGAGAATCGGACCGTCTGGGATACTCCCCTTCGTACGACAAAGCCTATAGGACGACGCGTCCCACTCGTAAGCCTCGTCGTTGGAAACAAAAATGCCCGGCTCCCAATGAATCAGAGGGAACCGGGCTCGTTGTGACCCCAGCGGGATTTGAACCCGCGTTACCGCCGTGAGAGGGCGACGTCCTAGGCCGCTAAACGATGGGGCCGCTTGCAACTCATCGAGTATGCCATAGGTCGAGCCGGCCGGCCAAACCGGCGGCGGTGCTCCGCGCGCGCCGGACGCCGGGTGCGGCACGCGCGAAATCAGTCGAGCGACACCCGGCGCAGCAACTGCGCGTTGAGAGCCACCACGATCGTCGAAACCGACATCAGCACCGCGCCCAGCGCCGGCGACACGACGAACCCCAGCCCGCTCGTCACGCCGGCCGCAAGCGGGATTGCGATCACGTTGT
Organism: Microbacteriaceae bacterium; assembly: GCA_030841285.1. Lineage (GTDB taxonomy): Bacteria > Actinomycetota > Actinomycetes > Actinomycetales > Microbacteriaceae > JAUZGC01. The sequence goes on along the minus strand of JAVECW010000071.1, from coordinate 18 downwards.
ACCCCGTCGCCCACGCGA
>JAVECW010000088.1 GCA_030841285.1 Microbacteriaceae bacterium | reverse complement strand
AGGTACAGGTCGAAGCCGACGCCCGCGATGTGGCCGGACTGCTCCCCGCCCAGGAGGTTTCCCGCGCCGCGGATCTCAAGGTCCTTGAGCGCCACCTGCATGCCGCTGCCGAGTTCGTTGTTGGCCGCGATGGTCGACAGCCGATCGTGCGCGGTCTCGCTCAGCGGCTTGTCCTCATCCCAGAGGAAGTATGCGTACGCGCGTTCGCGACCACGTCCGACGCGACCACGCAGCTGGTGCAGCTGGCTGAGGCCGTACTTGTCCGCGCGGTCGATGATGATGGTGTTCGCGTTGGCGATGTCGAGGCCGGTCTCGATGATGGTCGTCGAGACCAGGACGTCGAACTTGCGTTCCCAGAAGTCGACGACGACCTGCTCGAGCACATGCTCGGGCAACTGGCCGTGCGCGACAGCGACGCGCGCCTCCGGCACGAGTTCGGCGATGTGTGCGGCGACGCGGCTGATGCTGCTCACCCGGTTGTGCACGAAGAAGACCTGGCCTTCGCGCAGCAGTTCGCGGCGGATCGCGGCCGCGGCCTGGCGGTCGGAGTACGCACCGACGAACGTGAGAATCGGATGCCGGTCTTCCGGCGGCGTCGCGAGCGTCGACATCTCGCGGATTCCGGTCACTGCCATCTCGAGCGTGCGCGGGATCGGGGTCGCGCTCATCGCGAGGATGTCCACGTTGGTCTTGAGCTTCTTGAGCGCATCCTTGTGCTCGACTCCGAAGCGCTGCTCTTCGTCGATCACCACGAGTCCCAGGTTCTTGACCGTCACGCCGCTGGCCAGCAGCCGGTGTGTGCCGATCACGACGTCGACGGTGCCATCCGCGAGGCCGTCGAGCGTCTCGCGCGCCTCCTTGTCGGTCTGGAAGCGGCTGAGCGCACGCAGATGAACGGGGAAGCCCGCGAACCTCTCCTGGAAGGTCTCGAAGTGCTGGCGCACGAGCAGCGTCGTCGGCACGAGCATGACGACCTGCTTGCCATCCTGCACGGCCTTGAACGCGGCGCGGACGGCGATTTCGGTCTTGCCGAAGCCCACGTCGCCCGAGATGAGCCGATCCATCGGGATCGGCCGTTCCATGTCCGCCTTGACCTCGTCTATGGTCTGCAACTGGTCAGGCGTCTCCGCGAACGGGAACGCCTCCTCCAGCTCGCGCTGCCACGGCGTGTCAGGGCCGAACGCGTGACCCTTGCTGGCCATGCGCGCCGAATACAGCTTGACGAGTTCGACGGCGATGTCGCGCACCGCCTTGCGCGCGCGACCCTTCGCAGCCGACCAGTCGCTGCCGCCCATCTTGCTAAGCGCAGGCGCCTCGCCGCCGACGTAGCGCGTGAGCAAGTCGAGCTGGTCCGTTGGCACGTAGAGCTTGTCGCCTGGGTAGCCGCGCTTCGACGGCGCGTATTCGAGCACGAGGTACTCCCTCGTCACGGTTCCGGCGCGGGTGACGCCGGCCGGTGACGTGCGCGAGGAACGGGTATCCCGGATGGCGCGCTGCGAGAGCTCGACGAACTTGCCGATGCCGTGGGTCTGGTGCACGACGTAGTCGCCGGGCTTCAGCTGCAGCGGGTCGACGACGTTCTTGCGCCTGGTTGCGAGCTTCTTGACCTGGCGCGAGTCGTAGCCGATCGTGCGGCCGTAGAACTCGCTCTCGCTGACCAGCGCAATCTTGGCCTCTGGGATCTCAAAACCGTGCTCGACGGATGCCTTCAGCAGGTACGCGACGCCGGGTTCGGCATCCGCTGGATACTCCTCGACGAGCCGAGCGGCCAGCTCCTGCTCCGCGAGCACGTCGGCCGCACGCTCGACGAGGCCGGCACCCTCCGCGACCACCGCGACCCGCCAGCCGTCCTTGAGGCGCGCGGCGATGTGCTCGATCGCGCCGCCGACGTTGCCCTGGAAGCTCGGCACGGCCTCGGCCGCGATGCGAACCGCGAGATGCTCCTCGATCTCGCGATGCTCTGGCAGCACCTCGTCGGCTTGGAAGCCACTCAGCGTCCACCACGGGTGGTCCGGAGCCTTCTGTCCCGGCCTGCTGAACATCGCGGAGTCGCGCAGTGCGCCGAGCGTCAGGAAGTCACCGGAGGCGAGGTCGATGGGGGCCGCGGCACCCACTGTGGCCGCACTCCAGGCCGCGGAGAGGAACTCGCGGTTGGTCTCGGCGAGGCTCACGGCGCGGCTGGCGACGCGCTCAGGAGAGACGACCGCGATGGCCGCGCCATCTGGCAGGTAGTGCGTCATCGGGACGAGGCGGTCGACGAGCGCGGGCGCAAGCGACTCCATGCCCTCGACCGGGATGCCCTCGGCGATCTTGGCCAGCATGCCGGCCAGGCTCGGGAACTCGTGCTGCATCTCGCGGGCGCGCTGGCGCACGGCCTCGCTCAGGAGCAGCTCCCGGCTCGGCGGCAATGTGACGCCGTCGATGGGTTCCGGCAGCGAGCGCTGGTCAGCAACCGAGAACGCCCGGATCTGGTCGACCTCGTCGCCGAAGAAATCGACGCGATACGGATGATCCGCGATGGCGGGAAAGACGTCGAGGATTCCGCCGCGCACCGCGAACTCGCCGCGCCGGGTGACCATGTCGACGCGGGAATACGCGAGGTCGACGAGTTGCACGGCAAGTCGGCCGAGATCGTAGCCGCGCTGGCGGGGAACGAGGCTGATCGGCTCGAAGTCGGTCAGGTTGTCGGCGAGCGGCTGCAGCGCGGCACGCACGGACGCGACGACGACGATGGGTGTCTCCCTCGGCCCCGCGTCCCACTCGGCGAGCCTGCGCAACGCATCCAGTCGCTTGCCGACGATCTCGGCGCTCGGACTCAACCGCTCGTGAGGCAGCGTCTCCCAGGCCGGAAACTCGATGATTTCGGCATTCGGGACCACACAGGCGAGCGCACCGCGCAGGCTCTCCGACTCGCGGCCGGTTGGCGTGATGATGAGCAGCGCCTGGGACAGCCCAGCGCTCGCTCGGCGGTCGAGAAGGCCCGCGAGCAGCGGGGCGCGGAGGCCGTCTGTCAGCGAGAAATCGGCATTCCGCGCGGCATAGGCCAGGGCGTCATCAAATGTGGAGGCGCGCGAAAGCGCCGCGATTAAGCCCTGGAGGATCACCAAACAAGTCTACGTTCACCCGCGGAGGCGCCGGTGCCAGCCCAGGCGGCCAGCGCGAACCTGCTTACTCCGCTGGCGAGTGGAAGTGCTGCTGTGCCGATCCGAGGCCGTCGCGAGCAATGTGCTCGACGGCGTCCGCGGCATCCGCGAGCACATTGGGCAGGGTCGCTCGCTCGCTCGCCCCGAACGCGCGCAGCACGTAGTCGGCGGCCGCCTGGCGCCCGGGTGGGCGCCCGACGCCAACGCGCACGCGCGTGAAGTCGCCAGTTCCGGTGGCGGCGATGATGTCACGCACGCCATTGTGGCCGCCGTGACCGCCGCCGTACTTGAGCTTGATCGTGTCGAACGGGATGTCGATCTCGTCGTGCACCACGATCAGTTGCGCAGGCGGGACCGAATAGAACCGGAGGAGCTGCGAGACCGGGCCGCCGGAGACGTTCATGTAGGTGTTCGGCTTGGCCAGCACGAAGCGCGGCCCGCCGGGAACGATTCGCCCCTCGGCGATCGTCGAATTGGTCTTGTGGGTCTTGAATCGCAACGATCCGCGATCCGCAAGCTCGGTCAGCACCATCTGGCCCACATTGTGGCGCGTGGCTGCGTAGTCGGGCCCGGGATTACCGAGCCCGACTACGAGCCAAATGGTGTCGTCCATAGCGGATGACCGCCGCGGTCGCGCGTGTTGCGCGGCTCTGCAGGCTGGTTACTCTGCAGCCTCGGCCGGGGCCTCTTCTGCGGCTTCGCCAGCCACGGCCTCTTCGACCTCTGGCGCCTCGCCCAGGTCTTGCGCTGCCGGGACGCTGACGGCGACGACGAGGATGTCCTCGTCGCTCACGAGGGTCGCGCCCTTGGGCAGTTCGACATCCTTCGCGAGAATGTGCGTGCCTGCCTCGGCGTCCGTGATGTCGATCCGGAGGCTTTCGGGGATGTTCGTGGCCTCGACCTCGAGCAGGAGGCTCTTCGCGTCGAGGTCGGCAACGGTTCCGGGCGCGGACTCGCCGATGACGTGCACGGGAACATCGACGTGGACCTTCTCGCCCTTGTTGA
>JAVECW010000035.1 GCA_030841285.1 Microbacteriaceae bacterium | reverse complement strand
CGGCCTTCCAGGCCGCACTACCAGCCGTACCAGGAGGCTGGACCACGGGGTAGCCGGCGGGGCGCTGAGGAGTGGAACTGATCGTGACGCCGGCAGGGTCGACGAGGAGGAAGTTCGCTCCCACCTGCGTCACCGCGACGGGCTTGCGCTCGACGATGCGCACGATGAGAGTGCCAGGCGGATGGCTCTCCGTGGTGTAGCTGCGGATCAACGGGTAGCCCGCGAGATCGCTCTTGATCGCGCCGAAGTCGACCAGCGGCAGCGGGCGTCCGATTTGGTTCGCGAGAGCCGATTGGAGCGCGCTCGCGCTGATCCGCTGCGTGCCCTGTATCTGGATCGTGCGGAGTGCCATGAGTGGGGAGAACGCCGTGAGCGTGACCCCGAGGACGAGTGCGGCGAGCACAGCCAGTCCGGAGAGCCAGGCGAGCCTCCGGCGCCGTGATCGCTTGGTGAAGCGGCGTACTTCGCCCCGCTCGAACCGCTTGCGGTTACGGCGGGCTTCGCGGAGTTGGGAGCGGACCGATGGCGACGCGTCCGTACGAGTAGGAATGCCACCCCGCCGCGACACGCCTGGTGCGCCCGCTTCGTCCGAGGGAGCTGCAGGCGTCTGGTCGACGAGCGGGACCGGTGCAGGGATCGCATCCACATTCACGGGCCGTCTCGGAGTGGGCGCATCCTTGGGGGGCCGGTCGAAACCGTCTGGCCGCTTCACTCGCGTGCCACGCCTAGCCGCGCACTCTGTGCAGTGAGTCGAGCAGCTGCGGCACGATCCGGTACACGTCGCCGCAGCCGAGAGTGACGATGAAGTCGCCCTCTCTGGCGATCTCGGCCGTGTGGTCGGCCGCCGCCTGCCAATCCGCGATGAATGCGACGTGCGAGGGATCAGCGAATCGCGACGAGACGAGCTCGCCCGTCACGCCGGGCTCTGGATCCTCCCGTGCGCCGTACACGTCGAGCACGATCGTCTCATCCGCGTACCGCTCGAGGGTCTCGGCGAACTCCTTGGCGAACAGTCGTGTTCGGCTGTAAAGATGGGGCTGGTGCACGGCGATGATGCGCCCGGCCCCCACGACCGTGCGTGCGGCAGAAAGTGCAGCTGCCACCTCGGTCGGGTGGTGCGCATAGTCGTCGTACACGCTCACGCCGCCGACCGAACCGTGCAGCTCGAAGCGGCGCTCCGTTCCCCCGAAGGTCGCGATCGACGCGAGCGCGGCCTTCGGCTCGAAGCCGAGGCCGACGAGAACGGCGAACGCGCCAGCCGCGTTGATCGCGTTGTGCTTGCCGGGGACCCGCAGCGTGGCGCTGTAATCGACGCCCTCATAGCTGAGCGCGAAGGCGACGGGGCCATCCGTCTGAATCGAGTGCACGCGCACATCGGCGGCCTCGTCCTCACCGAAAGTGGTCACGCGCGTGTCACGCAGCTTGGCGGCCACGCGCACCGCACCCGGATCGTCTGACGAGATGACGACAAGCTCATTCGAACGCTGGGCGAACTCGACGAACGCATCCTCGAACGCCTGCAGCGAACCGTAGTGGTCGAGGTGATCTGGGTCGACATTCGTGATGAGTGCCACCGCGGTGTCGTAGAGCAGGAAGGAGCCGTCCGACTCGTCGGCTTCGACCACGAAGAGTTCGCCCGTACCGGCGGCTGAGCTCACGCCAAGGGATTCGATGACGCCACCGTTGACGAAACTGGGATCCTCGCCCATGCCGAGGAGGCCCGTGACGATCATGCCCGTCGACGTGGTCTTGCCGTGTGCGCCGGCAACGGAGACCAGGCGCTCGCCGTCGATGAGCCACGCGAGTGCCTGCGCCCTGTGCAAGACCGGCAGGCCTTTCTCGAGCGCGAGCGTGTACTCGGGGTTGTCCTGCCACAGAGCGCCCGTGACCACGAGCGTGTCTGCGTCGCCCACATTGGCTGCGTCGTGGCCGATCGCCACCGTGGCACCGAGCTCACGCATGGCGACAACGTTGGCCGACTCGCGAGCATCGGATCCCGTGACCGTGAACCCGGCCTCGAGGAACAGGCGCGCGATGCCGCTCATGCCCGAACCGCCGATGCCCACGAAATGGATCTTTCCGAGCTCGTCGGGGATCGTCATGGACAGATCGGGCTTGATCACGGTGCTGCGCTTCCTTCTCGATTCGCGGTCGGACCGCGGGAATCCTTCAGTATGACGGTACGCGATCTAAAGCGCGCTGTGGATGAGCGACACCATGCGGTCCGATCCGTCGCGCACGCCGACGCTCGCCGAGCGGGCGGCCATGTCCGCGATCCTGGCCCCGTCGCCGAGCAGTGGGAGCAGGGTCGACTCGACCCAGGACGGCAGGAATTGCGCATCATCGAGCAGGATTCCCCCACCTGCGCCGACGACCCCCGCGGCGTTGAACCGCTGCTCACCATTGCCGACAGGGAACGGAACGTACACGGCCGGGATGCCGAGCGCGGCGAATTCGCTCACGGTCGCCGACCCTGCCCTGGCGACGGCGAAATCCGCGATCGCGAGGGCAAGCTCCATGCGATCGCAGTAGTCAATGAGCCGGTAATGCGGGATGCCTGGATCGGTGAACTCGGATCGGCCGCCCTGGATGTGCACGACCTGGAAGCCCGCGCCCACGATCCGCGACGCGCTCTCGATGATCGTCCGGTTGAGCCGACGCGCACCGAGCGAACCGCCTGTCACGAGCAGAGTCGGCCGGTCGGCATCGAGGCCGAAGAATGCGAGCGCTTCGGCCCTGGCGGCCGCGCGATCGAGGGTTTCGACCTCGCGCCGAAGCGGCATGCCGACGAATCGTGCGTGCCGCAGCGGCGTGCCTTCGAAGGCCACCCCCACGTATTCCGTGTAGCGCGCACCCAGGCGGTTGGCGAGGCCGGGCCGCGCATTCGCTTCGTGCAGGATGAGCGGGACGCCAGCGCGACGCGCGGCCGAGTATGCGGGGGCGGATATGTACCCACCGAATCCGACGACGGCATCCACACAGCGATCCTGGATCATGCCGCGGACCATTCCGGCTGCCCGCCGAAACGCGGCAGGGAAGCGCAGGGCAGCGGCATCCGGACGACGCGGGAACGGAAGTCGCGGGATCGTGAGGAGTTCGTAGCCTCGCGCCGGAACGAGGCGAGCCTCGAGCCCCTCTGCAGTACCCAGGACGAGAATCTCGGCTTCACGATCGTTCTCGCGCAATCGGTCTGCGACAGCGAGCAGGGGGTTGACGTGGCCGGCGGTTCCGCCGCCTGCAAGGAGGTAGGTCGTCATGCGCGCGGGCGCGCCCGTGGACCGACCTTGCTGGTCTGGCTGGTCTTGCTGGTCTGGCTGAGCCCGGCCGCGCCATCCGGACGATGGCTGGATTCACGCGCGAACGAGAGCACGATACCGATTGCAAACATGGAACTGATCATTGCAGTTCCTCCCGCAGAGATCAGTGGGAGCGGAACCCCGAGCACCGGGATGACCCCCAGCACCACCCCGATGTTCACGAAGGCCTGGCCGATGATCCAGACCATGATCGCCGCGGTGGTGATGCGCGCGAACGGGTCCGCGCTCGCGTTGATGATGCGGAGGAACGTGATCGCGAGCAGCACGAACAGGACGAGCACGAGCACGGCCCCGATCAGGCCGAGCTCCTCGCCGATGACGGCGAAGATGAAGTCGGTGTCGGCCGCGGGCAGCCAGGACCACTTCGCGTGCGAGTTGCCGAGCCCCACACCGAAGATCCCGCCGGACGCGAGCGCATAGTTTCCGTTGTTCGTCTGCCACTGGACGGTCGGATTCACCGCGCTCGTCCCGCCGAAAAATGCCGAGATTCGACCAACCCTGCTCGCGCTGGTGAGTGCGATCAGGATCGCGGCAACGGAGATCAACACGCTTCCCGTGATGAGGTGCCGAAGCTTCACACCAGCGAAGAACAGCGCACCCAGCACGAACCCCGCCATGATGATCGTGGTCCCCAGGTCGCCACCGAGCGTGACGAGGAGGATCGCTCCGCCCCCGATGGGGATGAGTGGAATGACGACATGCTTCCATCTGTGCAGCAGTTCCTGCTTGCGCGCGAGCACCACGCCGAGCCACAGCACCAGCGCGACCTTGATCGCTTCGGACGGCTGGCCGGTGAAGCTTCCAATCCTCAACCAGTTGCGGTTGCCGCCGACCATGACGCCAAGCGGGGTGGTGAGGACCAATACCTGAAGCAGGCAGGCGGAGACGAGCAGGATCCAAGCGGATCTCTTCCAGAACCGGGACGGCATCCGCGAGGCGATGAGCATCAGAGGGATTCCGATGAGGGCGAAGATGCCCTGCGACCAGAACGCGGAGAAGAAGTTGTTGGTGCTTACGTGCGAATCAACGGACGACGAGGACAGCACCATGATCAGGCCGAAGACGACCATGAAGAGCGTGATGCCGAGCAGCATGAAGTAGTTGGACGACTCGGCCTGGAAGACTCGCCCGAGCGAGATCCGTGCAGAGGCCATTCCCGACGGTTGAGCAGCCGCCGGCTGTTGCTCTCGCCTGGGCTGCCCCTGCTGCGCCTGGCGCGGCGGAGCGGCGCGCGGCGCGGCAGGACGCGCACCCCCAGCGCGCGGCAGGTTAGTCGGCCGGACGACGCGAGGCGGACTCGTCACCCGCCTCACCTCCCAGGAACTCGTGAACTGCTGCCGCAAACAACCGGCCGCGTTCCCCGTAGTCCCTGAACTGGTCCCACGAGGCGGCGGCCGGAGCGAGGAGAACGGTATCCCCCGCCTGTGCAACCGCCCCGGCGAGCTTCACCGCGGTCGGCATTACCTCTTTAGTCTCGTTTGCCTCGACCTCATAGACGGGCAGTTCGGGCGCGTGTCGTGCGAATGCGACGCGCAGAGCATCACGATCGAGGCCGATCAGGATGGCGGCGCGCAACCGCCCAGCGTGGCGCGCGACGAGTTCGTCGATGTCCACGCCCTTGAGAAGCCCGCCCGCCACCCAGATGACGGATTCAAAAGCGCGGAGCGAGGCATCCGCAGCATGCGGGTTGGTCGCCTTGGAGTCGTCGATCCAGCGAATGCCATCCTCGACGCGCACGAGTTCGATGCGATGCGCATCGAGGCGGAACGTCGTGAGCACGTCGTGGATCACGGTCGCGTCGACACCCCGCGAACGCGCCAGCGCGCTCGCCGCAAGGATATTGGCCACGATGTGCGGTGCAGCGAGGCCCGCCTCGTTCAACTCGTCGATCGTCGTGAGTTCGATCGCACTCCGGTGACGATCGTCGAGGAACGCGCGATCGCACAGGATCCCATCGACGACGCCGAAGTCGCTCGGACCTGGGATGTCCAAACCGAAGCCGATCGCACGCGCGCCCTCGATGACATCCGCGTCCCGCACCATGGCCTCCGTCACCGCATCCGCGCGGTTGTACACACATGCGACCCGCGTGTTCTGGTAGACCTTGGCCTTCGCCGCGCTGTACGCCTCGACAGAGCCGTGCCAATCGATGTGGTCGTCCGCGACGTTGAGGCACACGCTCGCAAACGGCGAAAGCTCCCCGCCCGGATTGCGGTTGACCCAGTGCAGTTGATAGCTCGAGAGTTCGACAACGAGTACGTCGAAGCCCTGCGGGTCACGGATGGCGTCGAGCACCGGAACTCCGATATTGCCGCACGGTGCGGCACGCAGCCCCGAAGCTGCCAGCATCGTCGCCGCCAGTTGAACTGTCGTCGTCTTGCCGTTGGTGCCCGTCACCATGATCCAGTCCGCGGGGTCGCCGACCTTGTCGCGGAGACGCCAGGCAAGCTCGACGTCGCCCCAGACGGCCAGGCCGCGATCTTCCGCCCAGGCCAGCAGCGCGTGGTCGGGGTGGAACCCTGGCGACACCACGATGAGCTCCGGGTCGAACTCGACGAGCTGCGCTGGCGGTGTCGACAGGTCGGCCTGTTCGAGAAGATCGGCACCGATCACCTTGAGCAGCATCGCGCGCTCGTCATCGGCGGAAGACGTCACCACCATGACGCGCGAGCCGAGCTCGGTGAGGGTGTCGGCCACCGAGAACCCCGTCACGCCCAGGCCGAGAACTGCAACACGGAGCCCGGACCAGTCGGCGTGCCAGCTGGTCAGCGAGCCCAGCCTGCCGGCGAGGTCTCGCGCCGGCTGCTCCCCTGCTGGCACTATCTGGCCAACCACTCGAGGTAGAAGGAGCCGACGCCGGCCGCCACGAGCAGGCCGCCCACGATCCAGAACCGCACGACCACAGTGATCTCTGCCCAGCCCTTGAGTTCGAAATGATGATGGATCGGACTCATCAGGAAGATGCGTTTACCGTGGGTGAGCTTGAAGTACGCCCGCTGCACGATCACCGAACCCGCCTCGATGACGAAGAGCCCGCCGATCAGGATCAGGAGCAGCTCGGTGTGGCTGAGGACCGCCATCCCGGCGACCGCCCCGCCGAGCGCGAGCGATCCGGTGTCACCGAGGAAGATCTGCGCCGGCGAAGTGTTCCACCAGAGGAATCCGACCAGCGCACCGACGATGGCCGTAGCGACGATCGCGAGGTCGAATGGGTCACGCACGTCATAGCACTTGTAGATATTGGTCGGATCGATCCTGGTGCTGAAGCAGGACTGGATGGACTGCCAGAACCCGATGATGGTGTACGAGCCGAGCGCGAGGATCGAGGCGCCGACCGCCAGCCCGTCCAGCCCGTCCGTCACGTTCACGCCGTTCGACGTGGCCGTCACGATGAAGTTGATCCAGATGAGGTAGAGCGCGTACGCCGCAACGATTCCCACCGTGCCGAAGTTCATGAGCGTCGCGAAATTGATGGGGGTATCCCTGATGAAGGAGATCGTCATCGACGCGGGGACTTCCCCGACCCGGTTGGGGAAGTTGATCGCGAGAACGGCGAAGACGGACGCGACGATGACCTGGCCGGCGACCTTGGCCCAGCCGCCCAGGCCGAGGCTGCGCTGGTTGCGCGTCTTCAGGAAGTCGTCGATGAACCCGACAACGCCGAGCCCGACCATGAGGAAGAGCACCAGCAGGGCCGAAATCGATGCCCGCGAACCCGTCACCAGCATGGCCACGACATACCCGACCAACGTGGCGAGGATGATCAGGATGCCACCCATGGTGGCGGTCCCGCGCTTGGCGTGGTGGCTCTTAGGGCCGTCGTCGCGAATGAACTGGCCCCACTCGAGCTTCTTGAACAGCCGGATGAAGATCGGGGTGAGGAACAGGGTGAACGCCATGGCGAGTGCGCCGGATAACAGGAGTGCGCTCATGAGAACAAGTCTCCCAGTCGATCGCCGAGAAACCGAAGTCCGGCGGAGTTCGACGACTTGACGAGGACCGTGTCCCCTGATTTCAGCGTGCGTGCGAGCAGTTCGTACGCCTCGTCCGGCGTGTCGACATAGCGCGATTCGCCATCCCAGGAGCCCTCGTTGATTGTCGAGATGTGCATGCGGCGTGCCGCGGGGCCGACCACGATGAGCTGGCCGATGTTGAGGCGCACGGCAAGGAGCCCGATCCTGTCATGCTCCTCCCCCGCGAATTCCCCGAGTTCGCTCATCTCACCGAGCACGGCAACAGTGCGTGTTCCTGGCTCGGCGATCTGGGCGAGCGTCTTGAGCGCCGCCGCCATGGAGTCAGGGCTCGCGTTGTATGCGTCATTGATGACCGTTACGCCCCGAGCGCCGCCCATGACCTCCATGCGCCAGCGCTCCGCGCGCTGCACGGACTCGAGGGCGACCACGATGTCATCCGCCCCGACGCCGAGCGTGTGTGCGACCGCCGCAGCGGCCAGGGCATTCATGACGTGATGCTCGCCGAGCACGCGGAAGGACACCGCGCGGCTTTCGCCAGACGGGAGCACGAGGGTGAATGACGTACCGCTCGAGCTCGCGACGACATCGCTCGCACGAACGTCCGCGCGGTCGTCGAGGCCGAACCACAGCACGCGTGCGGCCGTCTTGTCTGCCATGGATGCGACGCGCGGGTCATCGAGATTGAGGATCGCGACATCCGTCGAACCCAGATCGCTCACCATCTCCGTCTTGGCGGCGAGCGTCGCCTCGATGCCGCCGAACTCCCCTGCATGGGCCAGGCCGACCTTGAGGACGACCCCGATGTCCGGCTTGGCCAGGCGAACCAGGCGAGCGATCTCACCCGCTCCGCTCGCACCCATCTCGACGACGAGGAATTGGGTCTGATCCGTGAGCTCGAGCATGGTCATGGGCGCGCCGACCTCGTTGTTGTACGACCCGCGCGGTGCGATCGTCTGACCAGCCTTTTCGAGAATCGAACGCAGGATGTTCTTGGTCGTCGTCTTGCCGTTCGATCCCGTGATGCCGATGACCTTGAGGCGCCCGAGCGAACGCACGCGGGAGACGACATCGGCCGCGAGTGCGCCGAGTGCGACGACAACGTCGTCGACGAGGAGCTGAGGGACCGGCAGGTCGAGCGCGCGCTCGACGACGAGCAGTGCCGCCCCGCGTTCGGCGGCCTGCGGCGCGAAAAGGTGGCCGTCCGTGACCTCACCCGGCTTGGCGAAGAAGATCGAGCCTGGCTCGACCTCGCGGGAATCCGTGTGCACCGGGCCTGCGATCACCGTCGCGGATGTCGCATCCGTGCCTTCGACACGGAGCGATCCGGATATTGCCTCGGCGATCTGCCCGAGTGTCAGAGCGATCACGTACGAGGCTCACTTTCAGTAATACGGCGAGTAGCTGGGAGGCGTGCTCGTCGACGGCTTGACCCGGTAGGTCTTCAGAACCTGGCTCATGATGGTCTTGAACAACGGGGCCGCTGCTGCCGACGAAGTAAGCGTAGTCGGGTAGCCGAGGTTGACCGAAACGACGTACTGGGGGTTGTCGGCCGGCGCCACACCCATGACCGAGACGTAGTAGCTCGGCAGGTAGCCGCCCTTACCGTCCGGCTGCTGGGCAGTTCCGGTCTTGCCCGCGATGCGATAGCCGGGAATGTTCAACTGCTTCGCGAGTTCGCCCTTGGTGATGACACTCTCCATCATGCCCAGCGTCGTCGAGGCGGTCTGCGCGCTGATGACCCGCGTTGGCGTGCCCTGTGGTGCCTTCGTCACGGTGCCATCGGCGTTCTTGCATCCATTGACGAGCGTCAGGGGAATCCGCACGCCGCCGTTTGCCAGCGCCTGGTATGCACTCACCATCTGGATCTGGGTTGCGGATACACCCTGGCCGAACATGGTCGCGTACTTGGTCTGGTCGTCCCACGTGCTCACGGGGTTGAGCTGCCCGGAGGATTCTCCCGGGAATCCGATGCCCGTACTCGACCCGATGCCGAACGCCTTGAGGTAGTTGTAACGGTCCTGGGAGCTCAGGCGCTGACCGAGGATCGACATACCGACGTTCGAGGAGAGCATGAGCACGCCCGTGAGGGTGAGCCGCTCTGGCGCATGGTATCCCGCATCGTGCAGGTTCGCCCCGTTGGGAGACGTGAAGGTGTACGGGGTCAGCACCTGCGAGGCCGGAGTCGCCTTACCCGTGTCGATGAGGGCAGCCGCCGTCAGCGCCTTGAATGTCGAGCCCGGCTCGAACGGCGTGCTGAATGACATCGCTCCCCAGAAATTCGGTGGGGTTGCGCCGACGTTGTTCGGATCGACAGACGGATACTGGGCAACCGTGAGCAGCTTGCCGGTCTTCGCCTCCGCCACGGTCACGAATCCGAACTTGGCGCCGAGCGCCGGCACCACCTGCGCGAGCTGCTGCTGGGCGAACCACTGGAGGTCGCTGTCGATCGTGAGCTGCACAGTACCGCCGTTCGTGGCCGGCTTCTGGGTCACGGTGGTGCCAGGGATCGGCGTTCCATCCAGGGCCTGCTGGTACGTCTGCGAGCCGTCCGCGGCCGCAAGGCACGCGTTCTGGGACGATTCGATGCCGGCCTGCGGCTTGCCGTCCGAGCCGACAAAACCGACGAGGTTTCCGGCGACTGCGCCGTCCGGGTAGACACGAGTGCTGTTCCTCGTCATGTGGAGCCACGGGATGTTGAGGGCGGTGAGCTTGTCGTATTTCGTCACGTCAATGCCCTTGATCACCAATGCGTACTGGGACTTGGGATTCACCGCGAGGGCATTCGAGATGATCTTCTGGACCGCAGCGCCGCCCTGGCCCGTTGCGGCACCGATCGCGTTGACGTCCTTGGTGAATGCGACTTTGTCGAGGACGGCAACCGAGGGAGAGACCTGTACGTCGTAGCGCAAGACGGTGTCTGCGAGCGTGACCCCGTTCGCGTCGACGATGCTGCCGCGAGTTCCGTAGAGGGTGGATGGGACCTGTTGGCCGATGACCGAGGTCTTCTTGATCTCGCTGGCGCGCACGACCTGAATATCGACGAGCTTGAAGCCCAGGATGCCGACGAACGCGATGATGGCAACGACCGTCGCCGCAGTGCGGCGCCGCATGGTCTTCATGGTCATCACGGTGCTGGCGTCCTCACGTCGGTTTAGTGCGTTACCGGCGACGGGATCGCGTCTGTCAACGGTACGGTCGGCTGCGGGGTGGGCTTGGCAGGCGCGCCCGTTGCCACGGGATTGCCGGCCGTGGCCCCGGGCGCCGCCGTCGGTGCCGCAGCCGAAGGCGCGCTGGAACCCGCCGCTGGCACTCCGGGGAGGGGCACGCCGGCGAGGAGGGAATTCGGGACCAGGTTGCCCTGACCTCCTGTCACGGTCCCCGCGGTCGCCGCGGCCGGTGTCGGCGTACCGAGGATCGCGCCGTCGGAGAGCCGAAGGTACACCGGATTGCTGTTGCTGACCATGCCGAGTGCGTTCGCGGCGTCGGCGAGGTGCTGTGGCGACGAGACCCGGTTGAGGTCCTCGGTCGCGGCCTGATAGCTGCGCTGCAACGCCTTCTGCGTCGACTGGAGGCTGCCGATCTGGTACGCCCCCTGCGAGACGGCGATGCTGAGCAGGAGCTGCGCGACGACGATCCCGAGCAGCGTCCCGACTGTTACGAGCGCGTAGACCGGGCGCGGCCGTGCCCGGCGCTGGCTGCGGGTCGTGACGACTTCGAGGTGGCTCGGCCGGTCGTCCTCGTGTGGACGCGGCGCCGTGCGACCGACCCAGCCGGTGGCCGGACGCGACTGTGCCAGATTCGAGCTCATGAGCCCCTCCTCACCCGTTCGACCGCGCGCAGGCGCACAGGCGTCGAGCGGGGATTAGCAGCCTTCTCCTCGTCGCTGGCCAGCTCGGCCCCGCGAATCAGAAGCTTCAGTTCCGGCCTGTGCTCCGGCAGTTCGACCGGGAGCCCGGCCGGCGCGCTCGAGCTCGAGCCCGACTGCAGGATGCGCTTGACGATGCGGTCCTCGAGCGACTGGTACGCCATGACGACCATGCGGCCACCGACAGCCAGCGCGCCGATCGCGCGCGGGATGGCCCGCTCGAGCACGGAGAGTTCCTGGTTGACCTCGATCCGCAGCGCCTGGAAGACGCGCTTGGCAGGGTGACCCTGCCGCTGCACCGCAACGGGTGTCGCTGCCGTGATGACCTCGACGAGCTGGGCGGAGCGGACGAACGGATGCTCCTTCCGCTCCTCGACGATGCGCCGCGCATAGCGGGCCGCCAGCCTCTCCTCGCCGTATTCGTGGAAGATCCGGCGAAGCTCCAACTCGCTATAGCTCGCGAGGATGGCCTCCGCGGTGAGCTCGCTCGTCGAGTCCATGCGCATATCGAGCGGCGCATCCTTCGAGTACGAGAACCCGCGGTCGACCCGATCCAGCTGCAGCGACGAGACGCCGAGGTCGAACAGCACTCCGTTGACCTCGCCCATGCCGAGGTCCTCGAGCGCCTGCTCGATCCCGTCGTACACCGTGTGCACGAGGTGCGCGCGGTCGCCGAACGGGGCGAGACGCTCCCCCGCTATCGACAGCGCCTCTGGATCGCGGTCGAGACCGACGAGGATGAGCTCGGGGAAACGGGACAGGAAGGCCTCAGAGTGGCCGCCCATTCCGAGTGTTGCATCGACCAGAATCGCGCCGGGTTCGCTGAGCGCAGGGGCGAGGAGCTCGACGCAGCGCTCGAGCATGACAGGGGTGTGCAACTGGTTGGCGGCCATGGTATTCGGGTCGCTCCTGATTCCTGATCCCCATCCATTTCCGACCTGGCACCGGGGAAGTGTGTCAGGGCGGTGGATGGCTGGGGGTCAGGCTCCAGGGGCTAGAAGAGTCCCGGAATCACCTCCTCCGTCGTGTTCGCGAACGATGCTTCCTGCTCGGCCAGGTAGGTCTCCCACGCCTCGGCGTCCCAGATCTCGGCGCGGCTGCCCGCGCCGATGACGATGAGCTCGCGCTCGAGTCCCGCGTACGACCGCAGCGGGGAGGGGATGGTCACGCGGTGTTGCTTGTCCGGGGTCTCTGCGCTCGCACCGGAGAGGAAAACGCGGAGGTAATCACGGGCCTGCTTGCTGGTGACCGGTGCCTGGCGGATCTTCTCGTGCAACAGCTCGAACTCCCGCTGGCTGAAGACGTAGACGCAGTGCTCCTGGCCCCGCGTCATCACGATTCCGGATGCGAGCTCGTCGCGGAATTTCGCCGGCAGGATGATGCGGCCCTTTTCGTCGAGCTTGGGGGCATAGGTGCCAAGAAACATTGGCTTCTCCCCCACTCTCCTGCCAAGGCTGCTGTGTTGCTCCACTTTACTCCACAACAAACCACCATTCAAAGAAAACGCGCGATTTCCGTACCTTCGGCGTGTTGCATCCCTTGAAAGTACAGGGAAGGAGCCGGTGGAGGGAAATGGACCAGAATGGCGCGCGGCGGGTGCCCGAGAAACGCGGTGGGCACAAAAAAAGAGCCGATCCGAAGATCGACTCTTATGCGTGGAGTTGGACTGAGGACGAAAGGCTAGTTGTGCCCGTCCTGGCGCTTGTCCCACCGGTCGTTGAGCTTGTCCATGAAACCCTGCTGGGAAGCGCCGCGCTGCTGTGATGTCGGGTTGCCCGCGGGATCGTCGAGCGAGGCTGCGTGCCGCTTCGACGGGGCGATCGCAACCAGAACGCCGACGAACATCACCACGAAGCCCAGGACGCCAACGATCGCCGCCTGAACCAAGACGCCTGTCACGAGCACGGCAATGCCGAGCACGGCCAGGAGAATGCCGAGCACGATCGAGCGATAGGCCGGCCTGCCTCGGCGTACCCCAACAGCCGCCACGAAGTCGGCATCGTTGTGATAGAGACTGCGCTCCATCTCTTCGAGGAGGCGCTGCTCATGTTCTGAAAGCGGCATCTCATTCCCCCTCTGCTTCGGGATCGACGCGTTGTAACGTCTCATTCTAGTCCCGCCGCCTTGGCTAGGCTAGGCGTGTGGGAGAAAGCATACGACTCGTCGATCTGATTCAGACCAGAATCGATGGCTTCCTCGCCGATCGCACTCCTATTCTGCTCTCGATCGGGGACGATCTTGGGGCCGTTGCCTCGTTCTCACGGGATTTTCTCAGTGGCGGCAAACGCTTCCGCGCTCTGTTCTGCTACTGGGGATGGCAGAGCGTGCATGGCACCGCAAATGGAGCCCATTCCGCGCTGCAGGATGCGGACGAGCCCACGCTCAATACGGTGGTCTCCGCAGCGAGCGCGCTCGAGCTCTTCCACGCGGCGGCACTCGTGCACGACGACATCATCGACAAGTCGGACACCCGGCGCGGGGCGCCATCCGCTCACCGCCGGTTTGAACGGCTCCACCAGGAGAACGGATGGGTCGGCGACTCCGCCGAGTACGGCAGCGCTGCCGCGATCCTGCTCGGTGACCTCCTCCTCGGCTGGAGCGATGAGCTCCTCGACGAGGGCCTCGAGCAGCTCGCCGATGCATCCGTCCGCCGCGCCGTCCGCGCCGAGTACAACCTCATGCGCATGGAAGTGACGGCCGGCCAGTACCTCGACATCCTCGAGGAGCGCGCCTGGAACACCCAGCCGGAGTCCGAGCTCCTGGCCCGCGCCGAGCGCGTCATCGTCTACAAGTCGGCCAAGTACAGCGTTGAGGCGCCCCTCGTGATCGGGGCGATGCTCGCGGGTGCAACCGTCAGCCAACTCGAATCGCTTCGCGAGTTCGGCTTGCCGCTCGGCATCGCATACCAGTTGCGTGACGACCTGCTCGGCGTCTTCGGCAACACGGACGTCACGGGCAAGCCGAGTGGCGACGACCTGCGCGAGGGCAAGCGCACGGTACTCATCGGCCTCGCGCGCCAGGGCCTGCCAACCGGCTCACGCCGGCTACTCGACGAATTGCTCGGCGACCCCAACCTCGATGAGCGGCAAATCCGGATGCTGCAGATGACGATCCGTGAGAGCGGCGCTGTTGACAGCGTGGAGCGCATGATCGCCGACAACGTCGCGCGCGCGGTCGCGGCGATCGATCGAGCGCCACTCAGCGTACGGGCACGCGACCAGCTCCGCGAGCTGACGACCACGGTGACGCGCCGCAGCTCCTAGCCGAGGGCCTGGGCCACGCGGCGCACCTCGGCCTTGCGCCCGGCGCGCAGTGCGTCGATCGGCGCAACGCCGAGCACGTCATCCGATTCGAGCAACCAGGCGATGGCCTCATCGTCGGCGAATCCGGCGTCGCCCAACACGATGAGCGTCCCACGGAGCTCGGTAAGCGGCTCGGCTCCATCGATGAAGTCGGCCGGCACTTTGAGCACGCCATCGACTTTGGTCGCTGCGAGCTGCCTGTCTTCGATCAGGCGGCGGACTCTACTGACCCCGATTCCGAGGATGTCGACGAGATCGGGAATGGTCAGCCAGGTGCGCTCGGGTTGGTCGGTCACTCCTCTAGAGTGCCACGGCCCGTGCCCTGTCGTACAAATCCTCAATTGTTACGATTGTGTGAACTCAAACCACACCTGTCACGATAGTTGACTCCTTAATCGATCTGTGTCAGCGTGGCCTTCGTACGATCACCACGCACCGGGGGGTTTCATGTCGTTCGCTGATCTGAACGCTGATAGCGTCGCAACGCGTTCCACCTTTGACGGTCCGCGTCATCTTGCCCGGCGCCCCCACCGCCGCTTCGTTCGCGGCAGCCTCGCCACGGTTCCCATCGTGCTTGTCAGCTCGATCGCCATGTCGCTCAACCTGGTGTCCCCTGCGCAAGCCGCCCAGCCGGTCAAGCGGGTGGACCGGGTGAAGTCGGGCACAGCTGAGACGCTGGGTACGCTTCGCCCTCAAACCGTGACCGCCCGCTCGACAGTCGCAGCCGCAGCGGCCCCACGCATTTACACGGTCGTCAACGGCGACACCGTTACCGGCATTGCCGGTCGATTCGGGCTTTCCACTGCAGGCGTACTCGCGCTCAACGGACTCAGCTGGAAGAGCCTCATCTTCGCCGGTCAGACGCTCGTCCTCACCGAAACTGCTGTGGCCACTCCAGCACCAGCTCCTGTCGCGTCAAGCATCTCGAAGTACACCGTCGTCACCGGCGACACGATCAGTCACATTGCTGCTGCCCACGGCCTCAGCGTGCAGGCCGTCCTCAGCGCGAACGGACTCTCGAGATCGAGCCTCATCTTCCCCGGGCAGGCGATCACCCTCCCGACCGCCGTCCCCGCGATGGTTCCGGTATCGGCTCGGGTGGCGGCGCCAACGCCGGCCCCCACCCCCACACCTGCCTCGACTGCAGGCATCACCACCCTGACCGCAGAGATGCGCAGCAATGCGGCACTCATCGTCTCCGTTGGCCGGCGCGCGGGGGCCAGCGACTACGGGCTCATCATCGCCCTGGCTGCCGCCATGCAGGAATCGGGACTCCGCAACCTGAACTACGGCGACCGTGACTCGCTCGGTCTCTTCCAGCAGCGGCCAAGCGCCGGCTGGGGCACGCCGCAGCAGATCATGGATCCGGTGCAGGCGTCGCTCGCGTTCTTCGGCGGCCCGAGCAATCCCAACGCGGGCCGCACGCGCGGTTTGCTCGACATTCCCGGCTGGACGTCAATGACGGTCACGCAGGCCGCGCAAGCTGTGCAGATGTCCGCGCACCCGAACGCATACGCGGCCTGGGAGGCATCGGCCCGCGCCTGGCTCCCGCAGCTCGGCTGATCTAAGCACATTGACCCTGCGCTCACGGTGTTTTATCCGGTTCGCGACCGTGCGTCTCCATAGACTCAGACGGTGAGCACCAGCCAGACCGACCCGATGATCGGCCGTCTCATCGACGGCCGGTATCAGGTGCGCTCACGAATCGCCCGCGGCGGCATGGCCACGGTCTACCTGGCCACCGATCTGCGCCTCGAGCGCCGCGTGGCGATCAAGATCATGCATGGGCATCTGGCCGATGACAGCACGTTCAGGAATCGCTTCGTGCAGGAGGCCCGCTCGGCCGCACGCCTCGCGCATCCGAACGTGGTGAACGTCTTCGACCAGGGCCAGGACTCCGACATGGCATACCTCGTCATGGAATACTTGCCAGGCATTACGCTCCGCGATCTGCTCAAGGACTACGGCAAGCTCACGCCAGAGCAGACCATCGACATCATGGAGGCCGTGCTCGGCGGGCTGGCCGCCGCGCACAAGGCGGGCATCGTGCACCGCGACCTCAAGCCAGAGAACGTGCTTCTCGCCGATGACGGGCGAATCAAGATCGGCGACTTCGGGCTCGCTCGTGCGGCGTCAGCGAACACCGCAACCGGCCAGGCCCTGCTCGGCACGATCGCCTACCTCTCCCCGGAGCTAGTCACACGAGGCATCGCGGATGCCCGCAGTGACATCTACGCGCTCGGCATCATGCTGTACGAGATGCTCACCGGCGAGCAGCCGTTCCTGGGCGAGCAGCCCATGCAGATCGCATACCAGCATGCGAACGACGCCGTTCCTACCCCGAGCAGCAAGAACCCGACGGTGCCTGCCGAGCTCGACGAGCTCGTGCTGTGGGCGACGGCCAAGGACCCCGATCACCGGCCACACGACGCGCGTGTCATGCTCGACCGGTTGATCGATGTCGAAAAGGCGATTCGCGGCGAATCCGAACCGTCGGGCATCCAGCGCACCATGGTCATGCCGCCCGCGTACAGCCCCGGTCTCGCGGACGCGGAGACGCAGATCCTGAACCCCGCCGTACGCCAGCAGGTGGCGGCATCCGCGCCTGGCAGCGTCGCCGTACTCACGAAGTCCGCAGGCAAGCGCCGCGGCAAGGGGTGGTGGCTGTTCCTGCTCGTGATCCTGCTCGCGGGCGCTGCGGGCGGCGCCGGCTGGTACTTCGGTGCCGGCCCCGGTTCGATGGTCGTGATTCCGAAGGTCGCGACGATGACACCGGCCGCGGCCACCACGACCCTGACGAAACTCGGCTTCACCGTGAAGTTGGGCTCCGAGTACAGCACAACGGTCGCGAAGGACCTGGTCTCGGGCACGGCCCCCGTTGCCGGCAGGGCCGCCGCCAAGGGCAGCGCCGTGACGATCGTGGTTTCGCTCGGTCCCCAGAGCCTGCCCGTTGCAAACGTGGTCGGGCAGCCGGAAGCGGCCGCACGAGCAGCATTCGCGAGGTTCACCGTTGCAGGGAAGTCGATCCAGCAGTTCTCGTCCACTGCGGCGAAGGGCACGGTGCTTCAGGCACTCGACGCATCCGGCAAGCCACTCGGTGCCCAATACCCGGACAAGGCCGGTATCACGCTCGTTGTTTCCGCCGGACCGATCCCCGACGTCGCTGGCAAGTCCGTCGCCAGCGCGACGGCCATCCTCAAGGCGGCCGGTCTTGCTGCCGCGCCCGGCCAGCAGGACTTCAGTGACACGATCGCATCCGGACTCGTCATCAAGGTCATCCCCGCAGGGGACCCCGTGCGGGTCGGCGATTCGGTGACCCTGAACATCTCGCGCGGTCCCGACCTCGTCCCCGTTACGGATGTCTCCGGGAAGACCATCTCGGCAGCCCAAGCGGCACTCCAGGCGGCCGGCTTCAAGGTCACCGTGGACACAAACGTGCCCCAGGGCGCCCTCTGGAGCAACCCCGCGCTCCCGATCAAGTCCGTCGAACCTGCGGTGGGCACGCCGATCAAGCGCGGCTCAACCGTGATCATTCACGCGCAGTACTAGCGAACGAGACATCCGCACGACCGCGGCGATCCCCGTACTGCGACATCCGTAGCACCAGCGACGTGCGCGCTAGGATCGGCGGCGGCCGCCGAGTTCTTCTGCGACCAGGAACGCGAGCTCGAGCGACTGCATGTGGTTGAGCCGCGGGTCGCAGAGCGACTCGTAGCGGGTCGCGAGGGTGGCCTCGTCGATCTGCTCCGACCCGCCCAGGCACTCCGTCACGTCATCACCGGTCAGCTCGACATGGATGCCGCCGGGGTGCGTTCCTGCGGCGCGATGCGCTTCGAAGAAGCCCTTGACCTCGTCGACGACGTCGTCGAAGCGACGCGTCTTGTATCCGGTTGGGGTGGTAAGTCCATTCCCATGCATGGGATCGGTGACCCACAGCGGGTTGGCGTCACTCGCCTTGATCGCCTCGAGCAAGGGAGGCAGGGCGTCGCGGATCTTGCCGGCACCCATGCGCGTGATGAAGGTCAGGCGGCCGGGTTCCCGGTTCGGGTCGAGCTTGTCGATCAGCCTCAGCATGTCGTCGACCGATGTCGTTGGGCCGAGCTTCACGCCGATCGGATTGCGTACACGCGAAAGGAAATCGACGTGCGCGCCATCCAGGTCGCGCGTGCGCTCACCGACCCAGACGAAGTGCGCAGAGGTGTCGTACGGGGTTCCCGTGCGCGAATCGATGCGCGTCATCGGTCGCTCGTAGTCCATGAGCAGGCCCTCGTGGGAGGTGTAGAACTCGACGCGCCTGAGCTCGTCGAAGTCGGCGCCGGCCGCAACCATGAACTTGACTGCGCGGTCGATCTCGCCCGCGAGGCCCTCGTAGCGGCGGTAGTACGGGTTCTCGGCGAAGCCGCGGTTCCAGCTGTGCACCTGGCGCAGGTCGGCGAATCCACCCTGCGTGAACGCGCGGATGAGGTTGAGGGTCGACGCGGCCGTGTGGTAGCCCTTGACGAGCCGACTCGGGTCGGCCGCGCGGGATTCCGGCGTGAAGTCGTAGCCGTTGACGATGTCGCCGCGGTACGCGGGCAAAGTCACGTCGCCGCGGGTCTCCATGTTGCTCGATCGCGGCTTGGCGAACTGGCCGGCCATGCGGCCCATCTTGATGACGGGCATGGATGCGCCGTAGGTCAGGACGACGGCCATCTGCAGCACGGTCTTCACGCGGTCGCGAATCTGGTCGGCGGTCGCGCCGGCGAATGTCTCGGCGCAGTCGCCGCCTTGCAGCAGGAACGCCTCACCGCGGGCGGCCTTGGCCAGCCGCTCGCGGAGCTGGTCGACCTCGCCGGCGAAGACGAGGGGCGGTAAAGTCGCGATCTCGGCGGATGCGGCGAGTGCGGCATCCGGATCCGGCCACTCCGGCTGCTGCTTGATGGGAAGCGTGCGCCAATAGTCCAACCCGGCAATCACAGACTCGTCAGCCAACACGACGGGTTCGTTGTGGTCTACCACGGGACTTCCGCTTCTCATTCTTGGTGCACCGACCTGGCCGGGCACCGGACGATTCGGGCACGCGAGCGCTCCGGGCATCCGAAACGTCGAAACACGAGCCTATCGCGAAAGGCTGGCGCGCTCCTTCACACTCGTCGCGTAGACGTCGACATACTCCTGGTTGCTCAGCGCATGCAGCTCGTACATGATCTCGTCGGTGATCGAACGCAGGATGAAGCGGTCGCCCTCCATGCCCTGGAACCGGGAGAAGTCGAGCGGGTCGCCGACGATCATGCCGATGCGACGAACTTTCGGCAGTCGCGTGCCGATGGGCATGACCTTCTCCGTGTCGATCATCGCGATGGGCACGACGGGCACGCGACCCTCCAGGATCATCCTGGCGACTCCCGTCCTCCCCCGGTAGAGCTTGGCGTCCGGGCTGCGCGTGCCCTCCGGGTAGATACCGAGCATGTCGCCGCGGGCGAGCACTCCAAGTCCGGTATTGAGCGAGTCCTCCGACGCCTTGCCGCCCGACCGGTCGATGGGGAGCTGGCCGGTCGCGAGCATGAACGCACGCGTCAGCCTGCCTTTGATGCCCTTTTGCGTGAAGTACTCGCTCTTGGCGAGAAACGAGACGCGTCGATCGACGATGAGCGGCAGGATGATCGAGTCGATGAATGACAGATGGTTGCTCGCGAGGATCACGCCGCCCTGCTGTGGAATCTTCTCGAGCCCCTCAACCCACGGCCGGAAGATGCCCTTGACCAACGGACCAGCCACCAGGTGCTTCATGATCCAGTAGAACATCGAGTCGGTCTCCTCAGCGAATGGAATTCAGCCTAACGCTGGGTCGCGTGCAAACGTGCGAGATCCGCCGCACCGACGACGCCTGCGTCGTTCACGAGTTCGGCGATCCGGAACTCCGGCTCCGGATGGAAGCCGCGCGCTGGCAGGTTGGCGAGATAACCCTTGCGGATCGGGTCAAGCAGCAAGTCGCCTGCCTGCGCAACTCCCCCTCCGAAGACGAAGAGCTGTGGATCGAGGATCACGCCGAGGCTCGCACACGCCTGGCCCAACCAGTCGCCGAGCTCACGCAACGCCTCGAGCGCGCCAGGATCCCCCGCCATGATGAGCGTGCTGATGTCTTCGCCGAGCAGTGTTCCCTTGCGCGTGCGCACGTCCGCGAGCGCCTGGCCGATACCGCCCGCATCCGCGACGACATTGGCCATGCGCTGGAGCGCGCGACCCGACCCGTATTGTTCGATGCAGCCGTGGGCGCCGCAACCGCAGGGCAGCCCACCAGGCACGACGCGCATGTGACCGACCTCGGCACCCGTACCGAATCCACCGCGGAAGAGCCTGTCATTGCTCACGATCGCACCACCGACGCCGGTTCCGATCGTGAGGATGACCATGTCGCTGACCAGACGCCCCGCGCCGTAGCGGAACTCGGCCCATCCGGCCGCGTTCGCGTCGTTCTCGATGACGATCGGCAGGTCCACCCGCGCCTCGAGCTTCTCCCTGAACGGTTCGTTGCGCCAGTTGATGTTGGGCGCGTAATAGACGGTGGACTGGGCTGCATCGACGAATCCCGCCGCGGCAATGCCCGCGGCAACGACATCCTCGCCCTCGGACAGCCGCTGGATCATCTCGACGACGGCGTCCTCGATCTCAGCGGGTTGGGAGGCCGATGTCGGCTGGCGATCCTCACGCACAATGGAACCGAATTCATCCACAAGCGCCCCGGCGATTTTGGTTCCACCGATGTCGATCCCGATCGCGTGCACAGACAACGGCCTTTCGTAAGGAGTATGGCGCGAATCGCGGGCGGCGGAGTCCGCCGCGGACCTCTCGATCGCACCATCTAGAGTGTACTTAACCGCTTCGTCTATGGCGATTTGACCGACCTGCGTGAGAGCAGGCATGGATTCACAGCCCGCCAGCTACCCGGTACCGAAGGAGTTATCGTGGAACAGATCGACGTACCCGCTGTTGTCCCCGCTGATCCGGACGCCAACGCCACCGACCTGCTTATCGAGCGCGTCGCCGCAACCCCGGACGCTGCTCTCTTTTCGCTGCCCAAGGACGGCGGGTGGGTGGACGTGAGTTCGGCTGAGTTCCTCCGCCAGGTAATCGCGCTCGCGAAGGGCCTGGTCGCATCCGGAATCGAACCGGGCGACAAGATCGGGCTCATGTGCAAGACCCGCTACGAGTGGACGCTCATCGACTTCGCAACGTGGTTCGCGGGGGCCATCCTGGTTCCTGTCTACGAGACGTCATCGCCGAGCCAGGTGCAGTGGAACCTGAGCGACTCCGGCGCGATCGCGATCATGCTCGAGACCGCAGATCACTTCGCACGCTTCGACGAGGTCCATCCCGATCTTCCGCTCATCAATCATGTGTGGCAGATCGACCTGGGCGACCTCGACAAGCTCGCGGCCGCTGGCATCGACGTTTCCGATGACGAGATCGAGCGCCGGCGCAACATCGCCCGCGGCGAGGACATCAGCACGCTCATCTATACCTCCGGCTCAACGGGCAGGCCGAAGGGCTGTGTGCTCACGCACGCGAATTTCGTCGAAACATGCCGCAACTCCGCCGTGGCGCTGACCCAGGTCGTACATGCGCCGGGGGCGTCCACCCTGCTCTTCATCACGACGGCGCACATCTTCGCGCGGTTCATCGCCGTTCTCGC
This sequence comes from Microbacteriaceae bacterium, assembly GCA_030841285.1. Classification (GTDB taxonomy): domain Bacteria; phylum Actinomycetota; class Actinomycetes; order Actinomycetales; family Microbacteriaceae; genus JAUZGC01. The sequence continues at coordinate 7,962 of JAVECW010000035.1, read as the reverse complement.
GGTTCACGCTGGCGTGCGCGTCGGCCACCAGCCGGACACGCGCCAGTTGCTGCCGTCGCTCGCCTCGTTCAAGCCGACCTTCCTCCTCGCCGTTCCACGTGTCTTCGAGAAGGTCTACAACTCCTCGGAGCAGAAAGCAGAGGCGGGCGGCAAGGGTGCCATCTTCCGCAGGGCCGCCGACGTCGCGATCGACCATTCGAAGGCGCTCGCCGCCGGGAAGGTGCCGTTCGCGCTCACGCTGCAATTCGCACTGTTCGACCGGCTCGTCTACAGCAAACTGCGCGCTGCCCTGGGCGGCAACGTGGCATACGCGGTATCGGGATCTGCGCCGCTCGGCCAGCGTCTCGGCCACTTCTACCACAGCCTGGGGATCAAGATCCTGGAGGGCTACGGCCTCACGGAGACCACGGCACCCACGACGGTGAACCTGGCAGACCAGTTCAAGATCGGCACGGTTGGGCCGCCCCTCCCTGGCGTCTCCGTGCGCCTCGCCGACGACGGCGAGATCGAGGTCAGGGGCGTCAACGTCTTCAAGGGCTACTGGAAGAACGATGCGGCCACCGAGGCCTCATTCGACGACGGCTGGTTCAAGACCGGCGATGTCGGCACCTTCGACGAAGACGGCTTCCTCACCATCACGGGGCGGAAGAAGGAGATCATTGTCACGGCGAGCGGCAAGAACGTCTCTCCTGCCGGGCTCGAAGACCCGATTCGCGCGAACCCACTGGTGAGCCAGGTCGTCGTTGTCGGAGACAAGCAGCCGTTCATCGCCGCGCTCATCACGCTCGACATGGAGATGCTGCCGACCTGGCTCGCCAACAACGGCGAGAAGAAGGAGATGACTCTCGCCGAGGCCACGACTAATCCGGCGGTACTCGCCGAGATCCAGCGAGCCGTGGACCACGCGAACACGAAGGTGTCCCGCGCGGAGTCGATCCGCAAGTTCGTCGTCCTCCCCGTAGAACTCAGCGAGGCCAGCGGACACCTGACGCCCAAGCTCAGCATCAAGCGCCATGTGATCGTCGAAGATTTCGCCGACGTGATCGAGTCGATGTATGAAAAGGCGCCGTCAACGGAGGGCCTGTCGCTCGAACACTAGGTCGGAGCAGGCTTAGAACCAGGTGCTCTCCCGCACCTGCTTCATCGCCTCGCGCCTGCGCTCCTTGTCGAGGCGGTCGAGGTAGAGGAGACCGTTGAGGTGATCGACCTCGTGTTGGATCGCCTGCGCCATGACGCCCGTCCCAGAAAGCTCGATCGGTTTACCGTCGAGGTCGACACCCGTGACGCGGGCGAACGGATAGCGCATGGTCGGGAACCACAGGCCGGGCACCGAAAGACACCCCTCGTCGATGAGTTCGGGCTCGCCTCCAAGCTCGACGATCTCCGGATCGATGATGTAACCGATCTCGCCGTCGACGTTGTAGCTGAAAGCCCGGAGGCCCACGCCGATCTGCGGAGCGGCAACGCCGGCTCGTCCGGGAGGACGCACGCTGTCCAGGAGGTCATCGACGAGCCCGCGCACGCCCGCGTCGATCGTCCCGATCGGTTCGGAGACGGCCTTCAACACGGGATCGCCGAAGAGTCGGATCTGGCGTTCGGTCACAGTGCCTCCTCGGCGTTCAGAAGGGCGTGCTCGATCGCTTCGTTCGCCCACATCCCTGCGCCGGCTGCGGCGTTCGATCCGACCGGCCCGTAGGGGTCAGGCACCGCGGTGCGCTGGCAGGCCCTCGACGACGAGCGCCGCCAGGGTGCGAGCGGCATGCTTGGTGAGTGGCTTGAGATCCTTGAACGACACGACGGACCCCGCCGCGAGCAGTGGGTCGTACGGGATGCGCACGATCTCGCGTACGCGCGAGCGGAAATGCGATTCGATCTCGTCGAGCTTGACGAGGTTGGTCCCCTGCGTTGCCGTATTGAGCGCGACGACGGCGTTGCGCACGAGGTCGCCGTAGCCGTTCGCCTCGAGCCAGGTCAGGGTCTCCGACGCCAGGCGCGCCTCGTCGACGCTGCCACCGGACACAATGACGACCGAGTCCGCCCGCTGCAGCGTCGCACGCATGACGGAGTGCACGATGCCCGTTCCGCAGTCGGTGAGGACAATCGAGTAGAACCGGGCGGCCAGGTCTGCGACAACGTTGTAGTCGTTTTCGTCGAATGCTTCGGAGAGCAGCGGATCCGTGTCGGAGGCGAGGATGTCCAGTCGAGTCTCGTCGCGCGACACCAGCGCGGAGAAGTCCGTGAAGCCGCCGATGCTCGATGCCTTGTGCACGACATCGCGAACGGTGGCCCTGGTCTGCTTGTTTACACGCTCGGAGAGGGTCCCTCGGTCCGGATTCGCGTCGACGGCGATGATGCGGTCCTCGCGGGCAGACGCGAGCGCCATCCCAAGCAGCGTGGTCACCGTCGTCTTGCCGACGCCACCCTTGCGGGTCAGGATCGGCACAAACCGCGTGCCGCCCTCGAACTGCTTTTGGATGCGGCGGTCCAGCTCCTTGGACGCGCGCACCTTCGCGGAATCGCCGAGATTGACGGCGTGGAAGGAGATCTTGTAGAGGAGGTGGTTCCATCCGCCTTCCGGCGCCGGTCGAGTGTTGCGATTGACCTCGAGCAGGCGGTCGGCCGTGAGCATGGCCGCCGGCTCCGGCTGCGTCGAGTGCTCGCCGCGCAGGCGGTCGCGACGCGATTGCGCGTACGCTTCGCCCGAACCGTTGGTGGTCGCGACGAAGTGTTCGCCCGTGGTCGTGGGCACCAGGTCGGTGCGCGGGGCGACAATCGCAACCGATGTGGTGTTCGGCACGGCAACCGTGACGTGCCCTGGATTGACCGAGACCTCGTCAATCGTAAGTGCTGCCTCGTGCTCCGGCACCTCGTGTGTCGGCACGGGTGGAAGGTCGACGACGATGCTCACGCTCTCCGGAATGGTCGTCGCGAGGTCGTCTTCTGACTCCGAAGCGGCCTCATCGTTGAGCCCCTCTTGAGGGTCGACCGATTCGTCAGATTTGATGACCTGGCCGACAGCGTCATGCCTTTCGGTCTTATCCGGCAAGTGATCAATCTCCTTCGGTCACTGTCTAATTGCTCAGTTTAGCGTGGAGCGTCACTTTCGGGGCCGAATCAGCTGTTCGGGGTGATCACGACGAGCAGGTCGCCCGCGTCGACTTGTTGTGTCTTGGGGATAGCGAGACGCTCGATCGTACCGGCAATGGGCGCTGTGATCGCGGCTTCCATCTTCATGGCCTCGATCGAAGCGACGCTCTGCCCAGGCACGACAGTGTCGCCGAGCGTCGCCTGCAGCGTCACGACGCCGGAGAACGGCGCGGCGACGTGGCCAGGCTTGGCGCTATCTGCCTTCTCCGCTGCCTTCGTCTCGACCTCGATGCCGCGGTCGCGCACGAACACCGGGCGCAACTGCCCGTTGAGCGTGGTCATGACCGTGCGCATGCCTTTGTCGTCGGCCTCACCGATGGCTTCGAGACCGATATAGAGCCGCACGCCCTTGGAGATCTCGATCACGTGCTCGGTGCCCGGCGTCAACCCATACAGGTAATCCAACGTGTCGACGACCGAGAGGTCACCGAAAAGTTCACGGACCTGCTCGAAAATGCGAGTCGGGGCAGGGAACAGCAGGCGATTGAGCGTCGACCGACGCTCCTCGCTTGTACCCTCCAGTCCTTCGATGTCGGCATCCGTGAGCTCGGTGAGCGCGATGCGTACGTTCTTGCCCGCGAGCACCTTCGTCCGGAACGGCTCTGGCCAGCCTCCAGGGAGGTCACCGAGTTCCCCGGCCATGAAGGCGACGACCGAGTCGGGAATGTCGTAGTTCTGCGGGTTCTCGGCGAAGTCGGCCGGATCGGCGTGCGTGGCGGCGAGGTGCAGCGCGAGGTCGCCGACGACCTTGGATGACGGAGTCACCTTGGGCACGCGGCCGAGGATGAGGTTCGCCGCGGCGTACATGTCCTCGACGAGTTCGAAGTCCTCCGCGAGGCCGAGAGCCTTCGCCTGCTGGCGGAGGTTCGACAACTGGCCACCCGGGATCTCGTGCTTGTACACGCGACCCGTTGGGCCGGGCAAACCGGACTCGAACGGCTGGTAGACCTTGCGCACGGCCTCCCAGTACGGTTCGAGGTCGCTCACGGCCGTCAGTGAGAGTCCGGTGTCGCGCTCGGTGTGCGCGAGAGCGGCGACAAGGGCGGATGCGGATGGCTGGCTCGTCGTGCCCGCCATGGGCGCGCTTGCGACATCGACGGCATCCGCGCCGGCCCGGCTCGCCGCGAGCAGGGTCGCGAGCTGGCCACCTGGAGTGTCGTGCGTGTGCACGTGCACGGGCAGGTCGAAGCGGTCGCGGAACGCCGCGACGAGCTTCTCGGCGGCCATCGGACGCAGCAGCCCCGCCATGTCCTTGATGGCCAGGATGTGTGCGCCGGACTCGACGATCTGGTCGGCAAGGCGCAGGTAATAGTCGAGCGTGTACAGGTCCTCTGCCGGATCGAGCAGGTCCCCCGTGTAGCAGACTGCGACCTCGGCGATCGCCGTGCCCGTCGCGAGCACCGATTCGATCGCAGGCCGCATCTGGGAGACGTCATTGAGCGCGTCGAAGATACGGAAGATGTCCACTCCGGTTGACGCTGCCTCGCGCACGAAGGCATCCGTCACCTCGGTCGGATACGGCGTGTAGCCCACGGTGTTGCGACCGCGCAGCAGCATCTGGATGGCGATGTTCGGCAATGCCTCGCGCAGCGAGGCCAGGCGGTCCCACGGGTCCTCACCGAGGAAGCGGAGCGCGACGTCGTATGTCGCACCACCCCACGCCTCGACAGAGAGCAGCTCCGGTGTCAGTCGCGCCACGTGAGGCGCGACAGCGAGCAGGTCGCTCGTGCGCACCCTCGTCGCCAACAACGACTGGTGAGCGTCGCGGAACGTCGTCTCGGTAACCGCCAGAGCGGTCTGCGCGCGCAGGGCCTCGGCGAATCCGACCGGCCCGAGCTCGAGCAGCCGCTGGCGTGAGCCGTCCGGCGCCGGCGCCTGCAGGTTCACGTACGGAAGCTTCTCCACCGGGCTGACCGAGATGGGACGAGGACCGTTGGGCTGGTTGACCGTGACATCGGCCAGCCAGTTGAGCATCTTGGTGCCGCGGTCTTTCGACGGGCGGCCGCGCAGAAGCTCGGGGCGCTCCTCGATGAACGACGTGCTCAGGTTGCCCTTGACGAAGTCCGGGTCGTCGAGCACGGCCTGCAGGAAGGAAATGTTCGTGGAGACACCGCGGATGCGGAACTCGGCCAGGGCGCGCCTGGCCCGGCTCACGGCCGCGGGGAAATCGCGCCCGCGACAGGTGAGCTTGGTGAGCATGGAGTCGAAGTGGGGGCTGATCTGCGCGCCGGGGTTGATGGTTCCACCGTCGAGACGGATGCCGCCGCCGCCGGGCGAACGATACGTCGTGATCTTGCCCGTGTCTGGCCGGAATCCCGCGGTCGGGTCTTCCGTCGTGATGCGGCACTGGAGGGCAGCGCCGCGCACCTGGAGAGTGTCCTGGCTGAGTCCGAGGTCGGCGAGGGTCTCCCCCGCTGCGATGCGCATCTGGGACTGCACGAGGTCGACATCCGTGATCTCTTCGGTCACGGTGTGCTCGACCTGGATGCGGGGGTTCATCTCGATGAATACGTGTTGGCCGGCCCGCTCCCCCGCCGTGTCGAGCAGGAACTCGACGGTTCCCGCATTCACGTAGCCGATCGACTTCGAGAACGCGATCGCGTCGCGGTAGAGGCTCTGGCGAATCTCGTCAGAGAGATTGGGCGCCGGCGCGATCTCGATGACCTTCTGGTGGCGCCGCTGCACAGAGCAGTCGCGCTCGAAGAGGTGCATGGTGTCGCCCGTGGCGTCCGCGAGGATCTGCACCTCGATGTGACGAGGGCGCAGCACGGCCTGCTCCAGGAACATGGTCGGGTCACCGAACGCGCTGTCCGCTTCGCGCATCGCCTCTTCGAGGGCACCGCGCAGCTCTGCCTTGGTGTTGACTCTGCGCATGCCACGACCGCCGCCGCCGGCGACGGCCTTCGCGAAGATCGGGAAGCCGACCTCGTCGGCCTGGGAGATGAGCAGGTCGACGTCCTTGGATGGCGGCGTCGACTTGAGGACGGGAACGCCGGCCGCGACCGCGTGCTCCTTGGCGGTGACCTTGTTGCCCGCCATCTCCAGCACGCGCGTGGGCGGGCCGATGAAGGTGATGCCCGCCTCCTTCGCCGCCTCGGCGAGGTCGGGATTCTCCGACAGGAAGCCGTAGCCGGGGTAGATCGCGTCGGCGCCGGACTCCTTGGCGACACGGATGATCTCGCTTACGTCCAGGTAGGCACGCACGGGATGCCCCGGCTCGCCGATCTGGTACGCCTCGTCGGCCTTGAGCCGATGCATCGAATTGCGGTCTTCGTACGGGAAGACGGCCACGGTCTGGGCGCCGAGCTCGTAGGCGGCGCGGAACGCTCGGATGGCAATTTCACCGCGATTGGCGACGAGAATCTTGCGGAACATAGAGACCTTTCGAGCAGGGGACGCGCCACACAGCCAACGGTTAGGTTCTCTAAGACTAGTGAAGGTAACGTAGCTACTTGTGCACGTACTCAGCGTCAGTTCCCTCAAAGGTGGTGTAGGCAAGACCACCGTCACACTGGGTCTTGCCTCGGCTTCCTTTGCCAAGGGGCTGCGCACGCTGGTCGTCGACCTCGACCCGCAGTCGGACGTCTCCACGGGCATGGATATCGCCGTCGCCGGCCACCTCAACGTGGCCGACGTGCTCGCTTCTCCGAAGGAGAAGATCGTGCGAGCCGCCATCGCGCCGAGCGGATGGACCAGGGGTCGCGCCGGCACGATCGACGTCATGATCGGCAGCCCGTCTGCCATCAATTTCGACGGCCCGCACCCGAGCATCCGTGATATTTGGAAGCTCGAGGAAGCACTCGCCAACGTCGAGCAGGACTACGATCTCGTGCTCATCGACTGCGCCCCATCGCTCAACGCCCTGACCAGGACGGCGTGGGCCGCGAGCGACCGGGTCACGGTTGTGACCGAGCCGGGCCTTTTCTCCGTTGCAGCGGCTGACCGTGCGCTGCGCGCGATCGAGGAGATCCGCCGCGGCCTCAGCCCGCGCCTGCAGCCGCTCGGAATCATCGTGAACCGTGCGCGCGTGCAGTCGCTCGAGCACCAGTTCCGCATCAAGGAGCTTCGGGACATGTTCGGCCCGCTCGTGCTCAGCCCGCAGTTGCCGGAGCGTACGTCGCTCCAGCAGGCGCAGGGTGCCGCGAAGCCTCTGCACGTCTGGCCGGGCGAGAGCGCGCAGGAGATGGCGCACAACTTCGACCTGCTGCTTGAGCGCGTGCTTCGCACCGCTCGCATCGGCGAGTTCGCAAACCCCGTCTAGCTGGTCAGCACCAGAACTAGGAAGCCTTGACCGCCCGACGAGCGGCGAGCTCGTCCATGGGGTCGATCGTCTGTGTGTCGAGGTCGATCAGGCTGCTCTCGACCTCGCGCAGAACCTTGCCGACGGCGATCCCGAAGACGCCCTGGCCGCGGCTGACGAGGTCGATGACCTCGTCGTTCGACGTGCACAGGTACACGCTCGCGCCATCGCTCATGAGAGTCGTCTGGGCGAGATCACTGACACCGGATTCGCGGAGCTGGTTGACGGCCGTGCGGATCTGCTGCAGCGAGATTCCCGTGTCGAGCAGGCGCTTGACCAGCTTGAGAACGAGGATGTCGCGGAAACCGTAGAGGCGTTGGGACCCCGAGCCGGCCGCACCGCGAACCGTCGGCTCGACGAGGGCTGTCCGTGCCCAATAGTCCAGCTGGCGGTAGCTGATCCCGGCCGCGCGGGCCGCCACGGCGCCACGATAGCCGGCTGCGTCGTCCATCTCTGGAAGGCCGTCCGTGAACAGGAGGCCGAGATCGTAGCGCGAGTCATGCGGACTGAGGTCA
>JAVECW010000032.1 GCA_030841285.1 Microbacteriaceae bacterium | reverse complement strand
GCGCGGGCCAGCCCCGAGCGCCGGCAGGTGCGCGGCGCGTGCCGCCGACGAGCGCGGGCCGACCGCGGTGCTGAGCCGGGCCGCAGCAGCTACGACCGCGCGAGCAACGCAGGCAACTCGGCGAGGGACGAAACCTCGAGGATGCGGGCATCACGGATGCCGGGATCGGCCGGGGAGAACTGCGCGCCCGACCGATTGAGCCAGACCCCGGTGAGCCCTGCGCGGGCGGCGCCCCCGGCATCCGTGACCAGGCGATCGCCGATGTAGGCGGCCTCGTCCGGTGCCACACCGAAAACCGCGCAGGCGTGGAGGAAGATCTCCGCCTCGGGCTTCACATGTCCGACCGCGCCGGATGCGATCACGTGCTCCATCCGGTCGGCCAGGCCGACCCGCTCGATCTTGCGCAGCTGGAAGGCGAGATCGCCGTTGGTGATGATGCCGAACCGCACGCCGGGGATCGCCGCCTGCAGCGCATCAAGGGTCGGCAGTGTGTCTTGGTGCAGCGTCCAAGCGTCGATGTAGTGCTCGAAGTAGCTCGCGAACCAGGCACCTGCCGCGTCGTCGTCGAGGCTAAGGCCGTGCCGCGCGGCGAAGTCCCTCGCGCGTGCGCGCCGCTGGCCCTCGAAGTCCAGCTCCCCGGCGAGATACGCGTGGTAGTGCCGTTCTTCGAGTTCGTGCCAGAACGCGACAGCGGATGCCGTATCCATCGTTCCAAACGGATGCCCGACCACGCGCATGTGCGCTTCGATCCCGCGCGCAACTGCCGCGCGGTGAGCGAACAGGGTGTCGTCCAGGTCGAAGAGGACGACGCGTGGCGTGGTCACGCTAGCGCGCCCGCCTCAGGAATCCGATCCGGTCGTACACCTTCGCGAGCGTGGCCTCGGCCACCTCGCTCGCGCGGTCCGCGTTGATCGCGAGCAGCCGGTCGAGCTCGGCGGGATCGTCGAGCAGCTCGAGCACGCGCTCGCGGATCGGCCCGAACGCGCCGACGACGACCTCGGCGAGATCCTTCTTGAAGTCGCCGTAGCCCTTGCCCGCGTAGTCGTCCACGAGCGCATCGATCGAGCGCCCGCCGAGAACGGAGAAGATCGTCAGGAGGTTGGAGATGCCCGGCTTGTTCTCGCGGTCGAAGGCGACGACGCCATCCGTGTCCGTCACAGCGCGCATGATCTTCTTCGCGGTGTGCTTGGGCTCGTCGAGCAGCCAGATCACGCCGGCATGCGACTCAGCCGACTTCGACATCTTCGAGGTCGGGTTCTGCAGGTCGTAGATGCGGGCGGTCTCCTTGAGGATGATCGCCTCAGGCACCACGAACGTCTCGCCGAAGCGGCTATTGAACCGGTTGGCGAGGTCGCGCGTCAGCTCGACGTGCTGCCGCTGGTCGTCACCGACCGGCACCACCGTCGTGTCATAGAGCAGGATGTCGGCAGCCATGAGCACCGGGTAGGCGAACAGGCCTACGGATGTCGCGTCCTGCCCCTGCTTCGCGGACTTGTCCTTGAACTGCGTCATCCGACCGGCCTCGCCGAAACCTGTGATGGTGTTGAGCACCCAGGCCAGCTCGGCGTGCGCGGGCACATGCGACTGCACATAGAGAGTGGATGCCGACGGGTCGATCCCTGCGGCGATGTACTGCGCGGCGGTCCGGCGGGTCTGGTCGCGCAGCGCGGCAGGATCCTGGGCGACAGTGATCGCGTGCATGTCGACGACGGAGAAGAAGGCGTCGTGACTCTGCTGCAGTTCTTTCCACTGCAGCAGGGCGCCGATGTAGTTGCCGATCTGCAGTGAGTCGGCCGATGGTTGCATGCCCGAATAGAGGCGGGGTTTGGTCACGTCACAAGTCTCTCAGTTGTCGCTGGTTGAGTAGGCCGCCCGCGGTGCTGGTCGAGTAGGCCGCCCGCGGCCGTATCGAAACCCCGCTCACAGCGCGTAGTCGACGACGACGGGCGTGTGATCCGACCAGCGCTGGTCATACGCGGCGGCGCGATCCACTGTGTAGTTGACGACGCGTTCGGCAAGCGCGGTCGTCGCCAGCTGGTAGTCGATGCGCCAGCCCGTGTCGTTCTCGAACGCCTGCCCGCGCCACGACCACCAGGTGTACGGACCGTCGACCTCGCCCGCCCATCTGCGGCCCACGTCGACCCAGCCGAGGCCAGCACCCGCGTTGTACTGCGGGTCGTCTTCGGCGCCGAGGAACCGGTCGAAGTACGCGCGCTCCTCCGGGAGGAACCCCGCCCGCTTGACGTTCCCGCGCCAGTTCTTGATGTCGAGCTTGCGGTGACCGACATTGAGGTCGCCGAGCACGATCGCCAGCTCGCTGTGGGCGGCGAGTTCGGGCAGGCGCTCGCTCATCGCATCCAGGAACTTGTACTTCTCCACCTGCTTCGGGGAGTCCGCCTCGCCCGAGTGGACGTAGGTGCTGACGACGGTGATGATGTGTCCGTTGACCTCATAGTCGGCCTCGAGCCAGCGACCAGAGCTGTCGAATTCTGCTGCCCCGAGCTCCAGGCGATGGATGCTCGCCGTGTCCCGGCTCGCGAGCGCGACGCCCGCCCGGCCCTTCGCGTTAGCTGGGTCGTGCAGGATGTTCCACTCCGGTCCGAGGAGCTGCTCCAGGTCTTCCGTGGATGCGCGGACCTCCTGGATGGCAAGGATGTCGACCTCGCGCGCGTCTAACCAGGCACCCATGCCCTTGCGGTACGCGGCGCGGACGCCATTCGTGTTGATCGTGGCGATGCGCAGCGGTTTAGCGGAGGTCGACGAGGGCATGCAGCAAGTTTAGTTAGTGGGTCTGACACCCTTAACAGAGAGAATCCGTCCCATGTCGGCCATCCCGACCGCGATCCAGGATGCGGCGAGCAGGATGATCCGGCAGATCAGGTTGAACCACACGAGCAGCCCGATGATTACCGCGAACGCCGCGAGGAGGGGGTTGTTTCCCGCTCCGCCGAGCAGGACGCCGCCGAGCGTGCTCAGCGCGGCGAGGGCGACGCTCCCGATCAGCGAACCGACGACGAGAGTGCGCAACGGGATGGGCACGCGGGACAGGACCCTGAACATCGCGGCCAGGACCACGAGGTAGAGCAGCACCGCCACGAGGAGACCCACCACCCGTGCCGCTAGCACGGTCCAGAGGGAGTCTTTGCTGAGGCCGAACAGGCCCAAGATGAACGTGAGCGCCTGCGTGCTCGCGATCGACAGCAGCGCTGAAATGATCAGGACGACTCCGAACGCAAGCCCGAGGCCGAGGTCACGCACCTTCTGCAGAAGAAAGTTCGTCGTGTCGTGCGGCAGGCCGAACATCGCTCGAATGGCGAGCCTGGTGCTGTCGAGCCAGCCCACCGCTGTCAGCAGCAGTCCGATCGCCGCGAGCGCGCCCGTCCAGCCGAAGGTGCTGCCGAGCTGGAGGTTACGGGGGTCGATTGCTCCGCCGCGCTCGATCAGCCCGGGGATCGTCTGGTTGATGATCGTGATGAGCTGCTGCAGGACCAGGGGAGACGAGGCGAGCCAGATCCCCGCCACGGAGAAGCCGACCCAGATCGCGGCGAAGATCGCGAAGAGCGAGTGGTAACTCATGCCCGCGGCGAGCAGGTCACCATCGTTTTCCGAAAAGTTGGCGAACGAGCGGTATGCCCTGAGCGACTGGACTCTGCGCACCAGGGCTGCAATCCTCGGGGGCATTGCGAACCGCTTCTTTGCTGCCACAGATTCAGCTTAACGTCAGGCCCCCATTCGAGAACCGTCGCGTCCGCTCCCGCCATCGGCCTAGGCTGGAGAGAGGAGAGGACGGTCATGCACGTAAGTGGGATCGGTATCGGCCGCGGTACCGCCATCGGCCCCGTACTGCGGATGCCTGAACCGCTCGCCGAGCCGGCCGAGATCCCATCCGAGGCCAACCCGGTCGTCGACTACGAACGCGTCGCAGTCGCGCTTGCCGCGACGGCGGCCGATCTCGTGGTGCTCGGCGCTCGCGCCGGCGGTGACGCGAAGGATGTGCTCGAAGCGCAGGCGCTCATGGCCGAAGATCCTGCTGTCGTCGAGGACATCCGGGAGCGAATCGACAGCGGCAGGACCGCGGAGCGCGCCGTCTTCGAGGCCTTCCGCAGTTACGAATACGTGCTCGAGTCCGCCGGCGGCGTGATGGCCGGTCGGGCCGCAGACCTCCGTGATGTCGCCCAGCGCGCGATTGCGCACCTCCTTGGTGTTTCCGTTCCCGGGGTGCCGCGTTCGGACGAGCCGTTCGTGCTCATCGCCCACGATCTCGCCCCCGCCGACACCGCGATGCTCGACCTCACCAAGGTGCTCGCGCTCGTCACCCGCGACGGCGGCCCGACCTCACACACCGCGATCCTCGCGCGGGCCAAGTCGATCGTCGCGATTGTCGGAGCCGCCGGCTCCGACCAGCTCATGAACGGCACGCCCGTGATCGTGGATGCCGCTGCCGGCACGGTGATCACGGATCCGTCGTCCGACGAGATCGCGACCGCCCGGGAGCGAGCGTCTCGCAGCGTCGAGGACGCGCCGCTCACGCCAGGCGCCCTCGCCGATGGCACCCCCATCTCACTGCTCGCCAATCTGGGCTCGCCGAGCGAAGCCGCGGCCGCCGTCGCGCTCGGGGCAGAGGGCGTCGGGCTCTTCCGCACCGAGTTCCTCTTCCTTGACGCGCAGCATGCACCGAGCGTCGCTGCGCAGCGCGAGCAATACATCGCCCTGCTGCGGGCCTTCCCACGGCAGAAGGTCGTTGTGCGGGTGCTGGATGCGGGAGCGGACAAGCAGCTCGAGTTCCTGGAGCACACGCACGAGGAGAATCCAGCGCTCGGACGTCGCGGCATCCGCGCGCTTCGCGACTCCGAGCAGGTGCTGCGCGATCAGCTGCAGGCGCTCGCCGAAGCAGAGGCCGCGACCGACGCCGAACTCTGGGTGATGGCGCCCATGGTCGCCGACGTCGAGGAGACGACCTACTTCATCGAACTCGGTCGTGAGCTCGGGCTCAAGACCATGGGAGTGACCCTTGAGGTGCCGTCATCCGCTCTCCTTGCCGACCAGATCGTCGGCCTCACCGACTTCGTGAGCATCGGGACGAACGACCTCACCCAGTACACCCTTGCCGCCGATCGGATGCTTGGCGCCGTCTCGCGGTACCAGGATCCGTGGCACCCCGCCGTGCTGCGCCTCGTCAAGCTCATCGGCGACGCCGGCGCGATCTCCGGCAGGCCCGTTGGCGTGTGCGGGGAAGCCGCGGCGGATCCGCTCCTCGCTGTGGTGCTCGTTGGCCTCGGCGCGACCGATCTGTCGATGACGGCCACCGCCCTTGCCGATGTGCGCGCGGAGCTCAAGCGACACACGATTGAGGATGCTCGTGAGCTCGCCAAGCGCGCGATCGCCGCGACGAGCGCGGCGGCCGCCAGGCAGGTCGTCGCGGCCGCTGTGCTGGGCTGACAAGACCGCTCACGGCGCGCGACACGCGCGGGATTGCATCCAATTTGTGCGTCCGGTTTGGTGCCCGTAAAGTTCTTACTTGTCACCCCAAAGGTGCGGAAGAGCCGCTGAGCTCTCCGGCCTCAAGAGGGGACAAACCCCCACACTTTTGGTCAGGTCTTATCTGTTCCGTGGTTGCCTTTTGGCAATTCGGACTGTGGTTCGAGCTGCAACTCGGGAGTGTAGGGTAGAGAAGTTGCCCCGAATTGATGGCCGTGAGGTTGGATTTTGGGTGCGTCCGATCCTTGAGAACTCAACAGCGTGCACAATGTCAAATGCCAAAAACCTCGTGCGTAGGCTCAACT
>JAVECW010000024.1 GCA_030841285.1 Microbacteriaceae bacterium | reverse complement strand
GGGAGTGGCGATTCACCGGATCGCGAATGGCAAGCTCGCCGAACACTGGTCGGACAGGAATGACCTCGCGCTGATGCAGCAACTCGGCGTCATCCCACGGCCCGCAGAGTGACTGCTCAGACGAAGGCGCCGACCCGAGCTGACCCCGTCATGAGACGGTACATTCCCTGGATCGGCGCTCTCGGCATCCTGATCGTCTTGACTGGGATGACCTACGGCGTCATGCAACAGATTGAACGGCAGGGTGCGAACGATAGCCCGTTGCGCCTTGCAACGCAGGTCTCTTCGGATCTTGCTCGCGGCAGAAGCACCACGATCGACCGCCTGCCCCGTGTCGATCTGTCGAACAGTTTCGCGCCATTCGTTGTCGTATTCGGAGTCGACGGAAAACCGACGTCCGGGAACGGTTACCTGCGCGGCACCCTGGCTGCGCCCCCACCTGGGGTCATCAGCGCAGCCCGCAAATCGGGGCAGGGGAGTGTCACATGGCAGCCGTCGACGGGTTTGCGATTTGCGACCGTGTCGATCAAGTCCAGCGATCGTGTGGTGATGGCCGGCCAGTCACTCGCGCCATCTGAACATCGCACGGAGAATATCGGCACAGTTGTTGCTGCAGGCGGTCTGGGATGTGTGATTATCCTTGTTCTCGCTTTCGCGGCGTGGGAACTGTTCCGCCGTCGCGAGCAGCTCGACTGACGGTGATGTCCTCATAGCGCCAGGCGTGGCTCCGGCCTCACGAGCGCGCCGGCGTCGGCAAAGTGAGGATTTCGGCTCCGTCGCTGGTGATAGCGATCGTGTGCTCACTGTGTGCTGTCCGGCAGCCTGTCGCACTTCGGAGCGTCCACCCGTCGGCATCAGTGATGAGTTCAGCGGTGTCTTCCATGACCCACGGCTCGAGTGCCAGCAGCAGCCCCGGGCGCAGTCTGTATCCACGACCGGGTCGTCCGGTGTTCGAAACGTGCGGGTCCTGGTGCATCGTCGAGCCGACGCCATGACCTCCGAACTCGGTGTTGATCGCATACCCCGCTTCGTCGAGGGTTGAGCCGATGGCATGGGAAATGTCGCCGATGCGAGCCCCAGGCCCGGCAGCTGCTATCCCTGCGTACAGCGCGCGTTCGGTCGCGCTGATCATCGCGACGCTCTCCGGGGGCTTTGAGTCACCCACGATGAAGCTGATGGCGGAGTCTGCAACGACTCCACCCTTGGAGACGGCGAGGTCGAGTGACAGCAGATCTCCGTCGGCAAGCGCGTAGTCGTAAGGCAGTCCGTGGAGCACTGCGTCGTTGACGGATGTGCAGATGTAGTGGCCGAACGGCCCGCGTCCGAAGGATGGCTCGTAGTCGACGTAACAGGACAGCGCTCCAGCCTCAACGATCATGGTCTCCGCCCATCGGTTGATGTCTTGGAGGTTGGTACCTACCGCGCTGCGGCCTTTCAGCGTCTGCAAAATGTCAGCGACCAGGGCGCCCGCCTCCTTCGCTCGGTGCAGTTCGGCGGGGTTCAGGATCTCGATCATGCTGTGCCTTCTCACGTAACCAATAACTATCCCGGCCATATTATCCCGGTAGAATCGGAGCCATGGTCAGGTTGCCACTCACGCCCGCAGAGGTCGAGCGCGGACAGCGCCTCGGCGCCCTGTTGCGCCGTGCCAGGGGAGAGCGCTCGATGCTCGAGACCGCGCTCGATGCACGTGTCTCACCGGAGACCCTCCGGAAGATCGAGACGGGCCGCGTTGCGACCCCTGCCTTCCCGACCATCGCTGCCATCGCCGATATCCTCGGCCTCTCCCTCGATGCGGTGTGGGCCGAGATCAACCAGCCTAAAGGTGGTTAGGCAGTGGCGTATTCCTTGACCGCTGCGGTGATATCGCTCAGCCCCTTCTTCGCGTCGTCGAAGAGCATTCCGGTTCTGGGGTTGGTGAATAGTTCGTTGGGGATACTCGCGTAGCCGGGGCTCATCGACCGCTTGATCACGACGATCGATTTGGCGTGGTCGACGTCGAGGATGGGCATGCCGGAGACGGGGTTGCCGGCTCGGCGGGCAGCGGGGTTGGTTACGTCATTGGCGCCGATGACCAGCGCGACGTCGCAGGCGTCGAATGCAGGGTTGGCGTCCTCCAACTGCAACATCTGCGTATAGGGCACGTTAGCTTCCGCGAGTAGTACGTTCATATGCCCTGGCATCCGACCTGCCACTGGGTGGATCGCGTATTTCACGTCGACTCCATGGTCGGTGAGCAATTTGGCCAACTCGGCAACCTCATGTTGCGCCTGAGCTGCGGCCAAACCATATCCGGGCACGACGATCACGTGTTGGGCGTATGCAAGCTGGATTCCCACGTCATCGGCCGTGACCTGTCGCACGTTCGCAGTGTCCGCATCCGTCGTCACCGACGTTGCTCCTGCATCCCAAGTACCGAATCCTCCGAGCATGATGCTCCCCACCGACCGGTTCATTGCCTTGGCCATTTGGAGGGTGAGGATGGTGCCGGCTGAGCCGACGAGGGCCCCGGCGATGACCATCGCCTGGTTGTCGATCACGAAGCCCGCCATGGCCACCGCCAGTCCGGTTAGAGCGTTGAGCAGGGAAACGACGACTGGCGCGTCGGCGCCGCCGATGGGGAGCACCATCAGAACACCGAACAGCAGGGCAGCGACGAGGACGATGAGCAGGAGGAGTGTGCTTCGCGGAACGAGGATCGCCAGCACGCCTGCGCCTAGTGCCACGATCACGACAAGGATGTTGACGACCCGGGATCCGGGAAATTGGATGGGTTTTCCAGGGAGGATTCCCTGGAGCTTGCCTGCCGCGATGAGGGAACCCGAGAGACTGACCGATCCGATGATGACGTCGAGAATGATGGGGATGGAGGAGCTGAGCGGGAGGCGCACTGTCGCGGTACGCGTGAGGAAATCGGCGATCGCGATCGCCGCGGCCGCTCCGCCTCCGACGGCGTTGAAAACGCTGACGAGTTGCGGGATCGCGGTCATTTTTACTCGTCGTGCGCGGATGATCCCGAAGCTGGCGCCGAGCGCGATCCCGAGCACGAGTGCGATCCACCCGAACGTGCCTCCGCGGGACGAGATGATCGAATAGACAAGCGTTGCACCGACGGAGGCGACCATGCCTGCTGCCGAGATGAGGTTGCCGCGTCTGGCAGAGGCGGGGGTGCGCATCTGGTGGAGTCCGACAACGAACAGGATGGCGGCGATGAGGAATATCACTCCGGTGGAGATCTGAACGAGTGTCATGGCTTTGTTCCGTGCGCTGTCGGGGTGACCGGTTGAGGTTTCTTGAACATCCTGAGCATGCGGTCTGTGACGACGTAGCCGCCGAATACGTTGGCTGAGGCGAGCGCGGCGGCGATGAACGTTAAGACGTAGCCGGTCGGTGTGTTCGCGACGGCGGCCGTGGCGATCGCGCCGGCGATCACAACACCGTGGATGGCGTTGGACCCGCTCATCATGGGTGTGTGGAGTGTTGAGGGAATCTTGCTGATGACTTCGAAGCCCACGAGAAGACTGAGGACGAAAATGGCCACGTTCATGAACAGTGTCTCGGTCATGCGGGCTGGACCTTCTGATTCGGTGGAATGGACGCGTCTGGTTCGAAGGGGGCTGCTTGAGCGTCTGGCGCGACGGTTTCGAGCTGGAGAGCGGTGCGCAGGGCCGCGTTGATGATTTGCCCGTCGTGGCAGATGAGCACGCTCTTTTGGATTTCGTCGGAGGTATCGATTGTGATCACCCCGTCGACGAGAAATGAGTCCAGAAGTGCGGAGATATTTCGGGCATACATTTGAGACGATGACGCCGGGAGGTCTGAGGCGAGGTTTCCACCGCCGACGATGACGACTCCGCCGAGGGTGGTGATTCGTTTCCCGTTGATTGACCCCTGTATGTTGCCGCCCAGCTCGCTTGCCGCGAGGTCGATACAGACGGACCCCGGTTTGAGCGCCGCGATCGTGGCTTCCGAGACGAGAAGCGGGGGAGTGTGCCCGGGGACTTTTGCGGTCGTGATGATGATGTCAAACGCGGTGAGCTTATCGGCGAGTTCTTGCTGTTGTTGTGCTTGTTCGTCAGCCGTCAGTGCTCGCGCGTAACCGCCCGCTGCAGCTCCTTCTGCGATGGACGACGTTTGGAACTGTGCGCCGAGGGATTCGACCTCGCCACGGGATGCGGGCCGTACGTCATAGCCGGTGACCACGGCGCCGAGGCGTTTTGCCGTGGCGATCGCTTGCAGTCCTGCAACACCGGCGCCGATCACGATGACGCTCGCAGGTCGGGCGGTGCCGGACGCCGTGATCATCATGGGCAGATAACGCCCGAAGGACTCTGCGGCCACAATCGCGGCACGATAGCCGGCGGCACTTGCCTGTGAGCTCAAAGCATCCATCGACTGGGCACGGCTGAGAGTGCGGGGCAACAGCTCGAATGCTGCGGCGGTGACTCTTTTCGATGCGAGGACCTGGATGAGGGGCAGATTGTTGAGGGGGTCAAGTAGTCCAATCAGCAGTTGGCTGGGGTGGAGACCCTCGACGATGTCGTCGGATGGTGACCCCACTACTCCGAGAACATCGCTTCTTGCGATGACTTCCGCTCGCGCTGCAAGCCTGGCCCCGGCGGCGAGATAGGACTCATCAGGGAAGCTGGCGGCTGCGCCGGCGCCGCTCTCAATCAGGACGGCTTTGCCGGTCCTGACCAGGCGTGCGACGGCTTCCGGGTCGAGCGCAACGCGATGCTCGGCGTGGGCAGTCTCTGCCACGACTCCGACCATTAGAGGTGACACGTGGCGCGCTTCTGTGTCGCCGCGGGACGCCCGAGGTCTAACCAATTTTGGTTTGGCATAGTTTGAGGTTCCGCTGATAGCCGCGCGCTCAATAGTGCCGAAGGTCCCGACAGCGACCCTCGTGCTCCTTCGGGACTTTGGACTCTGTGGGCCCGATGTTGCCGCGGGTTCACTGGTTGGAGTGAACGGAAGGCGTCGCGATGACAACGCACGAGTACAACCTGGACGAATGGTCTCCACAAGGACCAGTCACCGAGCTATCGGACGCGGCCAGTTGGGAACTCTTGGACGGCCTATCCTTTGGCCGGCTCGGCGTGAGTGTGAACGACCGACCCGAAATCTTTCCGGTGAACTATTACGCAGACGGGACGAGCATCCTCTTCCGCACCGCTGCGGGTGCGAAACTTCATGGGCTTCTGGCGAACAAATCCGTCGTTTTCGAGGCCGACGCACAAACCGAAAATGGCGCATGGAGCATTATCGTCAAGGGGTCGGCTGAAGTTCTGGTCGATGAGGAAGAGATCAGCCGGGCAGAACGTGCCCCACTGCCTTCGTGGATTCCCGTCATCGAGTACGTGTTCGTGAGGATCACCGTTACCGAATTGCGAGGACGTCGCTTTCAGCACCAACTCCGGGCGGAGCGTCGTCAACCGACCTGAGCGTGTCTTTTTAGCTCTGGGGGCGCCGGTATGCGCCGTGCCAGCGAACCATCGCCAATTCACGGGCTACCTGAGCATCGTTAGCGCTGTCGTTGGTTGCGACGTGGCGTGCGATCACTCGGTCTCCGTCCCAGGTCAGGACTTGGGCCAGAACGGTCGGATTGATCGCCGAATCCGTTCGGCCCGCAGCTTGTTCTCCGGCTATCAAGGAGGCGGTTAGTTCGGTGAGCCGGTTCAGCTGGCTGTTCCAAAATTGCTCTACCTCGTGGTCGTACGTCGCAACCTCATTGATTGCCGCGAGGAGCTCACCGTGCTGTCGATAGAACTGGATCATCGAGAGATACACACGGGTCAGCGTCTCGGGCCCGCCATTTTCGCCGACAGGCGTCCAATCTTTGGCGAAGTCGAAGATCTGCTGCTTGAGCGTCCCCGCGAGACGGATGAGGAGGTCTGTCTTGTCCCTGAAACTGACGTAGAAGCTCGATCGAGCTACTCCGGCTTGTTCCACGATCTGGCGTACACCAATGTCGGTGAACTTGTGGCCGTCTCGCAGCAGCTGTTCCGTTGCGCCCAGGATTTCCGCTTCGACCACGGGGCGGCGATCTTCCGTTGGGGAGTGTCGTCGCGTTGTCGAGGGCATTTTCTGGCTTCTTCCGTGTCTCTTCAGGTCAGGCAGAGCGACTGCTGGCTCAGCGAGCCCGGTACACCAGTTGCGGGGTGGTGAATCCATCCAAACCCCATGGTCCACCTTCGACCCCCTGGCCACTCCATTTTCTCCCGGCGAAAGGCTGCCGTGGGGACAACGCCTTGTGCGTGTTGATCCACACCGTCCCTGCTTCGATGCGTGCCGCAACTTCGACCCCATGGTCAGCGTCTGCGCTCCAAACTGACCCGGCTAATCCGAATTCGGTGTCGTTGGCGCGCGCGATGGCCTCGTCCTCAGTCTTGAATGACATCACCGGTAGTGCCGGGCCGAATTGTTCTTCCGCCACGATTCGCGACGTGTCATTCACGTCAGTGATGATCGTGGACTCGTGGAAATATCCGGGACCATCGATCACGTGACCGCCGGTTGCGACTTTCCCGCCGGTGGCGAGTGCGTCTGCGATGAGCTCTGCGACGAAGTTGCGTTGAGGCAGATTGTTCAGCGGGCCGAGGTCGGTGTCGGGATCGGCGCCGTTCCCAACTTGCGCCTTCCTTGCCTCGGCGACGAGCGCCTCAACCAGCTCGGGGTAGATCGCCTCGGCAACATAGATGCGCTTCGCTCCAACACAGACCTGCCCGGTGTTGGAGAAGGCGGCTCCGAAGATACCGGCCGCGGTGAATTCGGGATCGGCGTCCGCGAGAACGATGGCGGCATCGTTTCCGCCGAGCTCGAGGGTCACCCTTTTGAGATCGGCCGCGGCGCTGGCGAGGATGCGCTTTCCGGTCGGGATCGATCCTGTGAAGCTGATGATCCGCGTGAGAGGGTGGCCGGTCATGAGCGGACCGAGCTGGTCGTTGCCGCTGATGACGTTGAACACGCCTGGGGGAAAGACGTCTCGGAGAACTTCGCCAACGAGAAGCGTTGACAGCGGGGCGAACGGGGACGGTTTCAGCACGACGGTGTTACCCGCGCGAAGCGCCATCGCGACCTTGGCAACGCCAATGTAGACGGGAACGTTCCACGGTGTAATTGCCGCGACCGGGCCGAGCGGGCGTCGAAGTTTCTCCGAGAACACTTTCTCGTCGTCCTGGACGATTTCGCGGGGAAGTTCAAGATCGGCGTAATAACGCAGCCAGGATGTCGCGCCGAGTATTTCCCGACGCGATTCGCTGAGGATCTTGCCCTGCTCGGCGGTCAGGACCGGGACGATTCGATCGACCGCGGAACCAAGAACGTCGGCGGCGTTCCGGAGGGCGTTCCGACGAAAGTCCTCATCACCCTGCCACGTGCTGAAGGCCCTCTGGGCCGCGGAGAAGGCTGCATCGAGCTGGGCGGGGGATGCGTCTGGCGCGGTAGCGAAGACGAGGCCGGTTGCGGGGTTGACGACCTCGAAGGAGTTGTCCCCGGCGACGCTTTCACCGTTGATGGTGAGCGTCGCCGTCAAAGTATCCGTGGGGCTGAGCAGTGTTGTCATGGGATCTCTCCTCGGTGGAGGTCTATTTGTCGGAGCGGAACTCGTTCCGTGAGACGACGATAACACATTGTCGGACACTGTGTCCGATCGGGTCATCGTTTGACGGACTCTGCGGTTCGGAATGCTTCTGCAGCCGCACCTGTTGCACAATTCATGGACGACGACGCTCTCAAACTCTTACTCGACTCGTCGCGGACGGTAGCAATCGTGGGCTTGTCTACGGACCCGGA
>JAVECW010000178.1 GCA_030841285.1 Microbacteriaceae bacterium | reverse complement strand
TGCTGCACGCGCAGGACATCGTGTCCGAACTGATGTCGTCGCTGAGGGTCGACCTCTGGGACGGCGGCGAGAGGCTTCTCGCGATCTACGTCTACGTGTCGAAGGCCCTGATTGCCGCGAATGTGGGAAGAGACGCCGCACCGCTCCACGAGAGCATCGCCCTCCTGGAGCCGCTTCGGCAGGCATGGCACGAGGCAGCGGCCCAACTTCCAGCCCGGCTCGCTCCGCTTGCACCGGCCGGGGGGATGCTCGGTGTTGCCTAGCTCTGTGTCGCTCAACGACGACGGTGGGCGCGCTGGCTGGCTCGCCGTTCTGACCAGGTTGGAGGCCGACCTGGTCGCAGCGGGCGCCGCGGAAGAGTTGCCGGGGGAGTGGACTGGGCCGGGCGATCTCGGCCCGCTGCCGCGGGACTTGACGGGGCGTGCCAGCCGGCTTCTCGAGGCCCAGCGCGACGGCATCCGGGATCTCGAGAGCGTACAACGGACGGTGGGTCAACACCTCGCCGCCGTTCGTGCGGTGCCGTCTGCGCAACACACGGATCGCGCGGCATATCTCGACGTCCTCGGTTGACCGACATCCGAAATTCGTCAACCACGACTAACGAAATCCGCCGCGGCGCCGATAGCTAAGAACGAGAGCACGGATAGCTCGCTTACAGGCCACGGATCGGCCGTCACGTCCCGTTACTACGAAGTGGGTAGTCGTGTTCGATTCCGTGACCTCTGCCGCTCTCTCGAGCGCGCTCGACGGGCTGGCCCTGCGCCAGCGCACAATCGCAAACAACATCGCCAACATCAACACTCCTGGTTTCACGGCGAGCAACGTTGAGTTCGAGAACGCACTGGCCCAGTCGGTGCAGGCGGGGAACGGCCACGTCGTGGCCACGACGCAGCAGTCGCTCGACCCCTCCCAGCTGAACGGCAACAACGTCAATCTCGACACGGAGACGCTGTCCAACGTCGACACGGTCTTGCGTTACCAGTTCGCTGCCCAGGCGGCTGGCGGCGAGTTCACGGCCGTTCGAGCGGCGATGAGGACCGCCTGATGACATTCGACGCCATTGGAATCGCCGGCTCGGGGATGACCACGGATCGCAAGTGGCTCGATGCCATTTCCGACAACCTCGCAAACATCAACACCGCGACGCCGACCAGCGGAAACGCCTTCCAGGAGCGCTATGTGGTCGCGCAGGCGGGACCTGGGAACGGCGGTGTCTCCGTGACCGGCACGGCTTTGGGCAGTGCGACCGGCCGCGTGGTCTACGAACCGACCAACCCACTCGCCGACGCGGGTGGTTACGTGCGGTACCCCGACATCGACCTGGCGCAGCAGATGGGCGACCTGATCATGGCGCAACGCGGATACCAGGCCAATGCGGCCGTCGTCGATCGCGCCAAGGAGATCTACCAGGCCGGAATCCAGATCGGACACGCCTGATGTCCATCACTCCGATCAGCGCGATCCCGTCCATCGCGTCCCTCACCGGGGTGCAGGGCACCCAACCGACGGGCGCTACTGGCGCCACGGGCTTCGCCAACGCAATGTCTGGCGCCGTGGACAACCTGCAGCAGTTGCAGTCGACATCCGACACGCTCGCGATCCAGGCTGTCACTGGAAGCCTGGACGACATCCACACGGCAACGATTGCCGCGTCACGCGCCGAAGTCACGCTGGAGCTCGCCGCCGCTGTCCGCAACAAAGGCGTTGACGCGTTCAACGAGATCATGAGGATGCAGGCCTGATGCCCGCACAGATCACCTCGTGGCTTGGTCGTGTCGGCAATGCGATTCGCGAGTTCACGATCGCACAGCGAACGCTCGCCCTCCTCGGGGTAGCGGTCGTCGTGCTGGGCATCGCAGCCCTGGGACTCTGGGCTTCTGCGCCGTCATACACGCCGCTGTTCACCGGCCTGACCGGCTCGGATGCGAACACCATCGTGACCCAGCTGCGCACCGACGGCGTGCCGTACCAGCTGAGTGACGGCGGCGCCACGATCCTCGTGCCGCAGCAGAACGTGTATGACGAGCGGCTCAAAGCCGCGGCGGCCGGCATGCCGTCGTCGAACGCCGGTGGGTACGCACTGCTCGACAAGATGGGGGTCACCTCGTCCGAATTCCAGCAGTCGGTGACGTACAAACGGGCGATGGAAGGCGAACTCGCGGCCACGATCAAGGCCTTGAACGGGGTCAAGAACGCCTCGGTGCACCTTGCGATCCCGCAGGCGACAGTCTTCACATCGCAGACGATCGACCCGACCGCGTCGGTGTTCGTGGCGACCGACCAGGGAGTCACCCTGACGGCTGAGCAGGTCCAGGCGATCGTTCACCTGACGAGTTCATCCATCGAGGGCATGAAGGCGTCGGACGTCGCCGTCGTCGACGCGGCAGGCAATGTGCTCTCCACCGTCGGCGGCGGCGCTGTCGGTTCGGTCGACAAGCAGGCGTCGGACTACGAGGCGCGTGTGCGTGACGCCGTGCAGGCCATGCTCGACAAGGTCGTCGGGCCGGGCAATGCGACCGTTGTCGTCGCCGCGGACATGAACCAGCAGACAGCGCAGCAGGTCCAGGAGACATACACGACGCCGACGAGCGCGCCGGCGCTCAACCAATCCACGACGACGCAGTCGTACACGGGGAGCGGCGGTTCCGTGCCGGGCGTCCTCGGGTCGACGAGCATCCCGGTCCCCAGCGGCAGCACGGGAAACGGTGCATATAGCTCGACAGCGGACACACGCAACAACGCGCTGGACAAGCTCACGACGACCACGAACATTCCGCCCGGCTCGGTCAAGCGCCAAACCGTATCCGTCGCGTTGAATTCGAATGCACAGGGCGTCTCCGTGGCGAACATCACCGCCCTCGTCTCCGCAGCCGCCGGAATCGACCGCACGCGCGGCGACGCCGTGTCCGTCCAAAGCGTCGCGTTCAACACGACGGCTGCCAAGGATGCGGCCGCGGCGCTCGCCGCAGCGGATGCCGCGGCGACCGCTGACCAGGTGGGCGGGATCATCCGCACGGCGATTATCACGCTTGGCGTGGCTGCGCCGATCGTGCTGGGTGTGGTGCTCTTCGTCCGGCGGTCTCGCAAGCCAAGCAGGGAGGCCGTGGATCTCGACGAGCTGGGCACGCTCGAGGACGACCCGATCTTCGTCGAGGCCCTCGCGCCTGCTCCCGTGCTCACCGGCACGCCTGTCACGAGCACGCTTGCGACAAGCATCGACCGCCAGCGCGCCGAGATCGCGAGTCTCGCCGAGCGGGATCCCGCGGGAACCGCGGAATACCTGCGGACCCTGATGGATGATCGGCAGACGGTATGAGCGAGGCAAAGGTCACACTGACCGGCAGCCAGAAGGTCGCCGTTGTGCTCATGAGCATGGACAACGAGCGTGCCGCGCGCGTGATGAAGCAATTCAACGAGATCGAAGCGGAGGAGATCGCAGCGGAGATCATCCGACTGCGCCGGGTTGATGCGACCGCGGCCCAGGAAGCGCTGGCCGAATTTCATGACATGTCTGTCAACGGCAACTGGCGTGGACGCGGAGGTCGGACCCTCGCGGCAGGACTCCTGGAAGCCTCGTTCGGAGCCGAGAAGGCCGCGGGCGTGATGAGCCGGGTCGCTTCGTCGATGGCGGGGCGAGCGTTCGAATTCCTCGATGCCGCGGAACCGAGCCAGGTCATCACCCTGCTCGAGGGCGAGCTGCCGCAGACGATCGCGCTGATCCTCGCGCATCTGCGCCCCGATCGCGCCTCCGCTGTTCTGGCCGGACTTGTCGAGCCCGTGCGCAGCGACGTCGCCCAATGCATTGCGACCATGGGCAGCGCAACCCCGGAGTCGGTCAGTGTCGTCGCCGACACCCTGAGGCTCCAGGCCGGCGCGGTCGTTGGACCTCGCGAGGCCGCCGAGGTCGTCGGAGGCATCCAGCCGCTGGTCGAGATCATCAACCGGGCCGATATCTCCACGGAGCGCGCCTTGCTCGAGGGGCTCGAGGAGCGCGATCCAGAGCTGGCCGAGGAGGTCAGGTCACGCATGCTGACCTTCGCCGACATCGTCAAGCTCGAGGCCCGCGATGTGCAGCAGGTTCTGCGCGGTATCGACTCCGGTGTCCTGGCCGTCGCCATGAAGGGATCGTCGGAGGCCGTCGTGGAGATGATCCGGGCCAACCTGTCCGAGCGCAATCGGGAAATCCTCGACGACGAGATCACCGTTCTCGGTCCGGTTCGCGTATCGCAGGTGGAAGAGGCCCGCGCCGAAATCGTGCGGGCGATTCGCGACCTCGAGGCGCAGGGGTCCATCACGGTTCAGCGCGGCGATGAGGAAGAATATGTCGACTGAGACGGGGTTCTCGCGGGTCGCCTTCCCCGTGCTGCGCGATGGCATCGGGTCCCGGCTCGCAGCCGAAGCCAGGGTCATCGGACACTCGGCCGGGTACTCGGACGGCCTTCGTGCGGCGGTCAGGGAACTCGACGAGCGGCGCTCCATGCTCGAAGCGGAATATGCCGAACTGCTGCAGAACGAGCGGGTGAAACTCGACAGGCGGGTCGCGGCGCTCGACGCGGCCGCGGCCGCGCTGGCGCAGCGAACCGTCCCGCTCCTCGTGGATGCCCAGGATGCGCTGGCGGGGGCCGCGATCGACCTCGCGGAGGCGATCCTTGGGCTCGAGCTGGCCACGGGTGAGAATTCGCTGCGCTCCGCCCTCGCGAGGGCGCTCGGTGACGTCGATGCCGAACTCGTGCACACCGTTCGGTTGAATCCCGACGACCTTGCCGAAATGGACGACGACGTCCGAGAACGGACCGGAGTTCGGTTCGCGCCCGACCCGACGCTGGAGCGCGGCGATGCCGTCACGCAGTTCCCTGGCGGGTATCTCGACGCACGGATCGGCACCGCACTCGAGAGAGCGAAGGCAGCCTTGATGGGAGCCGAGCTGTGACCGAGACCAGTCGTCCCCATCCCGAGCGATTCGCGAGCGCGTTGGCCGAGGCCCGCCCAGAACGCGTCGGAACGGTCTCCGCGATCGTCGGACTCGGCGTCGAACTCGTTGGGCTCGACTGCGCGATCGGTGACCTGGTCACGATTGGCGATGGGCCAGGGATCGATGCCGAGGTCGTCGCGACGACCAGGGACGGTATCCGGTGTATGCCCCTCGGGCGAATGACCGGGATCAGCGCAGGCGCGCCCGCCCGGTCCAGGGGTGCGGGTGTGCTCGTTCCGACCGGGACGGGACTGTTCGGCCGGGTCCTGGATGGCCTGGGGCGACCGATCGACGGCAAGGGTCCGCTTCGCTCGGACCTGATGGTCCCGCTCGACAAGGAGACGCCCTCGGCGATGCACCGTGCCCGCATCGACACGCCGCTGCAGCTCGGGGTGCGGGTCATGGACACCCTGACGACCGTCGGCAAGGGCCAGCGCATGGGGCTATTCGCCGGATCCGGCGTCGGCAAGTCGTCGCTGTTGTCGATGATTGCGCGGGGGACCGACGCCGAGGTCTCCGTCATCGCGCTCGTCGGGGAGCGCGGGCGTGAGGTACGGGAGTTCCTCGAGGACGACCTCGGTACGGAGGGACTCGCGAGATCCATCGTCGTGGTCTCGACGTCGGACGAACCGGCGCTCATGCGCCTGCGCGCCGCCTTCGTCGCGACGAGGATCGCGGAGTCATTCCGTGACCGAGGGGCCGACGTCATGCTCATGATGGACTCGCTCACACGCGTTGCCATGGCGCAACGCGAGATCGGACTGTCCGTCGGTGAGCCGCCCGCGACCCGCGGCTATCCGCCGTCGACGTTCTCGGTGCTGGCCAGGCTGCTCGAGCGCGCCGGGACGGATTCTGTCGGCTCTGTCACGGGCATTTACACCGTTCTCGTCGACGGCGACGACCACAACGAGCCCATCGCGGACTCGGCCAGGTCAATCCTGGACGGGCACGTCGTGCTCGACCGGAAGCTTGCGGTGACCGGCCACTTCCCGTCTGTCGATCCGCTGGCATCCATTTCTCGCGTCGCGTCCAGGGTCAACTCCGCGGACCGTACGAGCCTTGCGTCGATGCTGAGGAAGGTGCTCGCCGCGCGCAGGGGCGCCCAGGATCTCCTCGACGTCGGCGCGTACCAGCCGGGAACGAACCCACTTGTCGACGCCGCCGTCGCGCACGAATCCTCGATCAACGCATTCCTGCAGCAGGGCATGGGCGAATCGACAACGGCCGACGACGCGTGGGATCAACTCCAGCGTCTCGTCCAGAGCCTCGGAGGTGTGTGATGCAACGAACCTTTTCACTCGCGGGCCTGCTTCGACTGAGACACGTCCAGCAGGAGGAAGCCGCGGCCGAGCTCGCTCGGGCGAACCGGCGCCTCCGCGAGACGGCTGCTCGCCGGGAGCGCGCATACGCCCTCCTCGAGGAGACCGCGAGCGCCGTTGGCGACAGCACGACTCTCGTCGCCGTGGCGGCAGCGCGGGCGTCATCGCGAAGCATGCTGGCTGCGCTGGATGCGGTGACGAACGACCAGCAGTCGGACGCCAACCGGGCTCAGGCCGCGTTCAATGCGGCCAGGGCCGGATCGATCGGGTTGGAGAAGCTCGAGCACAAGCACGCTGTGGCGCTTGCGACCGAGGATGTGCGGGCCGAGCAGGGCGTGATCGACGAGCTGGCTTCGACAGCGTGGCATCGCGAGCGGGAGGGCGCATGACGATTACCGACGTGGTTGGCCGGATGCAGCAGATCCAACTGACCCTTTCCCAGCTTTCTGGCGTGCAGGGAACCGGCGCGGTTTCGGCGTCCGGCACGAGCGCGAGTTCCGCTGGCGCGTTCGCGAACGCGCTCACAGCTGTGGGCGGAACATCCGTGGGCGGTCTGTCGGGGGGCGGAACATCCGTGACGGGTGCCGACATCGTGAACGCCGCGAGCAAGTACATCGGGGTGCCATACGTTTTCGGGGGCGAGAGCACGAGCGGCATGGACTGCTCCGGGCTCGTGCAGCAGACCTTCAAGGACTTAGGGGTCAGCGTGCCGCGCCTCGTATCGGGGCAGGCCACGCTCGGGACGGCCGTTCCTTCTCTCGCCCAGGCTCAGCCGGGCGACCTGATCGTTCTGAAGGGCGACACGCACATCGCGATCTACCTCGGCAATGGCAAGATTCTGCACGCTCCGCGGCCAGGGAAGTCGGTCATGGTCGCCGACGCATACATGTCGGACGCCCAGATCGAGACGATCCGTCGTGTGGCTCCATCCGGCCCGGCGACCACATCGATCGGTGCCGCCGGCTCATCCGGCGCTTCGGGAGTCTCCGCCAGTGCCGTGAGTGCGCTGAGCGCGTTGATGTCGAGTGGACTGCTGACGTCGAGCGGACAGTTGTCGTCGAGTGGGCTGCTGTCGAGCGGACAGCTGTCGTCGACTGAGCTACTCGCATCCGCTCAAGCCGCGATCGCTACCGGAGGTTCCCTGTGAGTATCGTGCTGAACACGCCAACGACGTCCGTCGCTTCTCCGTCATCCGGTGCGGCCCGTGGTGGCACTCGTGCAGTCGACGACTTCGATACGGCCATGCAGGATGCGCGCGGTGCTGTTGCCGATGCGTCCCAGAGCCGCTCGGCGGGGCGGCCAGTCCGCGCATCGGCCGCGTCCACCGAGTCGACCGCGAGCAGGGCTGCGGATGCCAGGACAGCGAATGCCAGGACAGCGGATGCCAGGACAGCGGATGCGAGAGCAACGGATGCCAGGGCTGCGGACGCAGGGGCTGCGGACGCCAGGGCGGCCGATGCGAGGGCCGCGGATGCCGGGCCGACCGAAGCCAGGGCCGGTGCGAGGGCGAAGAACGCGCACTCCGCGGACGCCACGACGGCGAACTCAGCCGCCGATGGAGCAGCTGGGGCCCCGCAGGGCACCGCTCCTTCGAGCCAGGCGT
>JAVECW010000176.1 GCA_030841285.1 Microbacteriaceae bacterium | reverse complement strand
AGGTCGCGGATCGCGCCATACGAGTCAGCGATCGGCACCTCGGGGTCTGGGCGGTGGAACTGGTAGAGGCCGATCGCGTCGACGCCGAGGCGCTTGAGCGAGGCCTCGGCCGCCTGCTTGATGTACTCGGGGCGGCCGTTGACGTACCAGGTTCCGTCGCCGGGGCGGAGGTGGCCGCCCTTTGTGGCGATGAGCACGTTCGACGTGTCGCCGCTCCACGAGGCGACAGCCTTGGCGATGAGGGACTCGTTGTGGCCGACCTCGTCAGCGAACTGGTGGTAGGCATCCGCGGTGTCGATGAGGGTGACTCCCTCGTCCAGCGCGGCGTGGATGGTCGCGATCGAGCGCGACTCCTCTGGGCGCCCTTCGATCGACATGGGCATTCCGCCCAGTCCGATGGCGCTGACGTCGAGGTCGGCAATCTTGCGTGTTTTCATATCTGTATTACGTGCCCTTCGTTGCTTCGGAGTGGTGTGAGACCGGGATCCTGGATTCGGCCTGGCGTTACCAGGCGTAGTCCTCTGGCGCCGTCTTGTGCCCAGGGAAGATCTCATCCAGCTTGGCAAGCGCGTCTGAGTCCAAGCTGACATCGAGGGCGCGCAGCGCTGAATCGAGCTGCTCCTGCGTGCGCGGGCCGATGATTGGCGCGGTGACTGCAGGCTGGTGCAGCAGCCAGGCGAGACCGATGTCGCCGGGCTCGTGCCCGATCTCCTCGGCGAAGGCTTCGTACTTCTCGATTGCATCGCGGTGGGTGGCGAGAGCATCCGCAGAGCGACCCTCGAGACGTCGCTTGCCTTCGCGCTCCTTGCGCAGGACGCCACCGAGGAGTCCGCCGTGCAGCGGCGACCACGGGATGATGCCGACGCCGTTGCCCTGCGCGGCCGGGATGACCTCGAGCTCGATGTCGCGCGTGAGCAGGTTGTAGATCGACTGCTCGCTCACAAGACCGGTGTAGTTGCGGCGCCTGGCCTCCGCCTGTGCGGTCGCGATGTGCCAGCCGGCGAAGTTGCTGCTTCCCGCGTAGAGGATCTTGCCCTGCGCGACAGCGGTCTCCATGGCCTGCCAGATCTCGTCCCACGGCGTCTCGCGGTCGATGTGGTGGAACTGGTAGATGTCGATGTAGTCGGTCTGGAGACGCTTCAAGCTCGCATCGAGCGCGCGGCGGATGTTGAGTGCCGAGAGCTTGCCGTTGTTCGGCCAGTCCGTCATGTCGCCGTAGAGCTTCGTCGCGAGGACCGTGCGCTCGCGGCGCTCGCCACCCTTGGCAAACCAGTTGCCGATGATCGTCTCTGTGGCACCCCGGCCGAGGTGTCCGCCGTAGGCGTTCGCCGTGTCGAAGAAGTTGATGCCGGATTCGAGAGCCGAATCCATGATGGCGTGCGACGCCACTTCTTCGGTCTGTGGGCCGAAGTTCATAGTGCCGAGGCAGAGACGTGAGACGTTGAGGCCGGAACGGCCGAGATGTGTGTACTCCATGCTCTCAGCGTCCCTCTGGTAAAGACGCATGTCCAACAGAACTTTCGGATGCTATTGAGCAGCCCCGCTTCTCAATCGCGTTGCCGGTTGAGTAGGCCCGCCAGGGCCGTATCGAAACCCGGTGTGCATCGGTTCGGGGGTCTCGATACGCGCGTCACTTCGTGTCGTGCTACTCGACCGGCACCGGTGTTGGTTGAGTAGGCCGCCCGCGGCCGTATCGAAACCCTGGCGTGCTACTCGACCGGCGCTAAGCCTTGGGTGCCGTCGTGCGTCGCGCCGCTGGCGACTTCGCGCTCGCGGGTTTCGTGGCTGCGGCACGTGAAGGCGCGCGCTTCGCAGGGGCTGCGGCAGCGGCATCCGCCCCCGCCGCGACGGCAGGCGACACAGGCACCAGCCGCGCGAGCTGCGTCACGTGTTTCGGCTCCAGCTCGTCGAGCGTTGCGACCCCGAGCAGGCGCATGGTGCGCGCGACCTCGCCGGAAAGGATCTGGATCATCCGGTCCACGCCCTCACGCCCACCGGCCATCAGGCCGTACAGGTAGGCGCGGCCGACCATCGTGAAGTCGGCTCCGAGTGCGACGGCCGCGACGATGTCGGCGCCCGACATGATGCCCGTGTCCAGGTGCACCTCCATGTCCTTCCCGACCTCGCGGGCAACGGACGGCAACAGGTGGAACGGGATGGGCGCGCGGTCAAGCTGGCGACCGCCGTGGTTTGAGAGCGTGATGCCGTCGACGCCCATGGTGGCGAGCTTCTTGGCGTCATCCAGGTTCTGCACGCCCTTGACGACGAGCTTGCCCGGCCACTGCCCCTTGATCCAGGCGAGGTCCTCGAACGTGACCGTCGGGTCGAACATGGTGTCGAGCAACTCGGCCACGGTGCCGGACCAGCGGTCGAGAGAGGCGAAGGCGAGCGGTTCGGTCGTGAGGAAGTTGATCCACCACTCCGGCCGGGGGAGCGCGTTGATGACGGTCCTCGGAGTGAGCGCGGGCGGGATCGACATGCCGTTGCGCTTATCGCGCAGTCGGGCGCCGGCGACGGGCACGTCCACCGTGACGAGGAGCGTGTCGAAACCCGCCTTCGCGGCGCGGTCGACGAGCGCCATCGAGCGGTCGCGATCCTTCCACATGTAGAGCTGGAACCAGTTGCGGCCGTCCGGGTTCGCGGCCTTGACGTCTTCGATGCTCGTCGTTCCCATGGTCGACAGCGCGAACGGGATGCCGGCGGCGGCCGCCGCTGAAGCGCCGGCGATCTCGCCCTCGGTCTGCATCATCCGGGTGAATCCGGTCGGAGCGATCCCGAAAGGCTGCGCGACCGGAGCGCCGAGCACCTCGCGGCTCGTGTCGACGAATGACACGTCGCGCAGGATCGACGGGTTGAATTGGATGTCTTCGAACGCCTGCCGCGCTCGTGCCAGTGAGATCTCTCCCTCGGCCGCGCCATCCGTGTAGTCGAACGGCGCCTTCGGGGTGCGTCGCTTGGCGATCACCATGAGGTCATGGATCGTCAGCGCTGCGTCCAGCCGGCGCTTCCTGCCGTTGAGCTCGGGGGTTTTGAACTTCATCAGCGGCGCGAGATCGCGTGGACTGGGGAAACGTCTCTTCATTGTGAGTTCTCTCGGTTGTTGGTTGTGCGACTCGGTCGGTTGGTCTCGTCTGCGTGGTCGAGGTCGTATTTGCGCAACAGGCGGTCGCGCGCGTTGAAGATGTGGTCGCGGGTGAGCGAACCCGCTCGGTCAATGTCGCCCGCCTGAACCGCGTCAAGGATGCCCTGGTGCTGCTCGGCGACCTCGTTCGGCCGCATCAACTGGTGGGCCTGAACCTGGCCGATGCACAGTTCCATCTCGCCCATGATCAGGGCGTGCAGTTTGGTGAGTCTCGGGCTCGTCTGCCCGAGCACGAGCTCGCGGTGGAATGCCACATCGGTGCGCGTAAGTTCCGCGCGCTGGTCGGTGCGCGCGTACTCGAGCAGCTCGCGGTGCACGGCGAGGGCGGCGGGCGGTACGACGGATGTCGCAGCCAGGTTCCGCAGAGCGGCGGCCTCGACCAGCGCGCGGTTCTCGTAGAGGTCTCTGATGTCGTCGCGGTCGAGTTTGGGCACGGTCGCCGCCCGGTGCGCCTGGCGCGTGAGGAGACCTTCGCTCACGAGACGCTCGAGTGCCGCCTTGACGGTCGGCCGCGCCACGCCGAATTGAACCGCAATGGCGGTTTCGGTGAGAAGTGAACCCGGGGTCTGCTCGCCCGTGACGATCTGCTCCCGGAGCGCGTCGTAGACGGCCTCCGGAAGCGACGTGGTCTTGAGCGGGAACGACATTGTTATACAAGCGTACATGCTGCCCGCGCTGGTTGAGTAGACCGCCCGCGGTGTTGGTTGAGTAGGCCGCCCTCGGTGTTGGTTGAGTAGGCCGCCCGCGGCCGTATCGAAACCCTGGACTCTGCGCTATCGCGATCTCGATGCCGCGGGACGTGGGGCTTGCATCGTCGTCGTGCGGATGCGGTACAGGCTCGTCGCCCCCGTGATGTAGAGATCGTGGCCGTCTCCGCCGAAGCACAGGTTGGAGATGACCTCCGGCACGGGGATGCGCTCGACACGTTCACCGGTCGGCGCGAACACCTGCACAGAGTCGCCGGACGAGGTCCAGATGCGGCCATCGACATCGACCCGGAAGCCGTCGGGGGCACCGGGCGAGACGACGGCGACCACGCGAGGGTTCGCGCATCGCGCGACGCCCGCATCCCAGGAAATGTCCCACGCCAGAATGTGGTGAGGCGCTTCGGTGTCAGACACGTACAACACGCTCTCGTCCGGGGAGAATGCCAGGCCGTTGGGACCTTCCATCTCCGTGATCACGGGAGTCAGCTCGCCGGTCGCTTCGTCGAACCGGAACACCCAGCATCCGCCGTATTCGCGAACTCCAGGATGCCCCTCCCGCGGCTGTTCGATGCCGTACGGCGGGTCGGTGAACCAGATCCCGCCATCGGAGGCGACCACGATGTCGTTTGGGGAGTTGAGCCGAACGCCCTCCCAGTGGTCGACGAGGGTCACCGGCGTCCCGTCGACCTCGCGCTCGACTGAGCGGCGGCCGTGACTGCACTGCAGCACCGCGCCGTCGAGGTCGAGTGTGCGCCCGTTGGTGAACTCGACGCCCTGGCGGTGCACGTGGGTCTCGCCCGTCGTACTCGAGAACTCGAGGATGCGGTCGTTCGGGATGTCGCTCCACCGGAGGCTGGCGGTCTCGGGTAGCCACACCGGCCCTTCGCCCCAGAGAGTGCCGGTGTGGAGCGTCTCGAGCTGAGCGTCTGGCGCGACGAGCGAGTGCGGAGTCATCGAGCAAGTCTCGCGTAGTTTCGTCCCGTGTTACTCAACCGGCACTATGCCTTCAGTACGGCCACTTCCTCTGCGGCGATCGCTTCGCTGGCATCCGCTCGATCGTCGAACGTGACGTGCACCCGCCACGAGCTGAACTCGACCCGCAGGTTGCGGTACTTCACCAGGTAGAACACGCCAACCAGGGCTGCCGCGATTCCGGATGCCGCGCCGACTCCGAGCGCCCAACGGGGTCCGAAGGTGTCGGCCACCCAGCCGACGATCGGTGCGCCGATCGGGGTGCCGCCCATGAAGATCGCCATATAGATCGCCATGACGCGCCCGCGCAGGGCTGGATCGGTCGCCATCTGCACAGTGCCGTTCGCGGTCGTCATCAGGGTTTGCGCTGAGATGCCGATGATGGTGAGTGAGATGCCGAACAGCCAGTAGCTGGGCATGAGACCCGCGAGGGCGCAGCCGAAGCCGAAGAAGGCGGCCCCAGCGAAGAGCAGCGCGGCGCGGGGTTTGGCGCGTCTTGCTGACAGGAGTGCGCCGACGACCGAGCCGATCGCCATGATCGACGAGAGCAGCCCGTACTCGCCGGCGCCCTGGTGGAACACGCTCACCGACATGGTCGAGATGAAGATCGGGAAGTTGAGGCCGAACGTGCCGATCAGGAACACCATGAT
Source organism: Microbacteriaceae bacterium (assembly GCA_030841285.1). Lineage (GTDB taxonomy): Bacteria > Actinomycetota > Actinomycetes > Actinomycetales > Microbacteriaceae > JAUZGC01. The sequence continues at coordinate 4,739 of JAVECW010000176.1, read as the reverse complement.
CATGATCACCATGATGTCCGGTCGCTTGGAGACGTAACGGAAGCCTTCGACCAGTCCGCCGCGTTTCTTCGGCGCGCGCGGTTCGCGATTCAGCTCAGAGACGCGCAGCATCCGGAGCGATATCAACACGGCGGCGAAGCTGGCCGCGTTGATCATGAAAACCCAGCCGGCGCCCACGACCGCGATAAGGAGACCGGCGACCGCCGGGCCGATCATGCGGGCAACATTGAACGATGCGGAGTTGAGGGCGACGGCGTTCGAGAGGTTCGTACCCGTAACCAGCTCGGAGACGAAGGTCTGGCGCACAGGGGCATCGAAGGCAGCGGCGCAGCCGAGCAGCAGGGCGAACACATAGACCTGCCACAACTGGACAACGCCCGTCACGGTCATGATGCCGAGCCCCAGGCCCAGGATGCCCATCACCGTCTGAGTAGCCATCAGCAGTTTGCGCCGGTCGAAGTGATCGGCGGCGTACCCCGTAACAGGCATCAGCAGGAGCTGTGGTCCGAACTGCAGCGCCATGGTGATACCGACCGCTATCGCATTGTTGTGGGTGAGCTGGGTCAGCACCAGCCAGTCTTGCGCGGTTCGCTGCATCCACGTGCCCACATTCGAGACGATGGCGCCGCCGGACCACACCCGGTAGTTGTAGCCGCTGAGGGAGCGGAACATTGCACTCACTTGTCGGCGACCTCCCGCATGAGCACAGCGGCATCCTCGAGCAGGCGGCGCTGCTCCGGCCGCAGCTCCACTAGGCGCTGGTGGAGCCAGGCGTCTCGCCTGCGCCGGGTTTCGTTGATCAGCTGCTGGCCGGCATCCGTCGGCCGAAGCACGACTTTGCGTCCATCTGCCGGATCATTGCTGCGCACGACATAGCCCGCGGCGACGAGGCCGTTGACAGTGCGGTTCATGGATGGCGGCTTCACGCGTTCGTGCTCGCTGAGTTCGCTGAGCGAGCACGGGCCCGAACGGACGAGTAGCGCGAGCACCGAGGTCTGGCTGTCGCTGAGCTCGTGGTCGGCCTTCTCCGCGCGGAGGCGCCTGGATAACCGCGCCACCGCAATACGCAGGTTGGTGCTCAGCTCGTCGGTGGCGACGCGGCGTGAGGCTGTGGCCTGCGCGGATCCGGCCTGCGTGGCATCGGGGTTGGAATCGCTCATAATTAGTTAGCCTAACAAATTAGTCTTGCTAACGAAAATCGGGACCGCCGCGAAGGTCGGCCGCGTGCCAGAATCCGGCGCTTGGGCGCACCCGCGTGCGACAATCGCAGCGTGGCCCAATTCACCGATGAATACGGCGTCGTTGTCACCTATTACGTGTGGCCGATCGACCGTCCCCGCGCGGTTGTCCAGGTCGCGCACGGCCTGGGGGACCACGCACTGCGTTACCTGGGACTCGTCGGCGCGCTCAACGCCGCCGGCTATAGCGTGTACGCCGATGACCACCGCGGACACGGCCGCACCGGGCTCGACCAGAATGCCGGCGACAGCACGATGCTCGGCAAGCTTGGGCCGGGCGGCCTACGTGCCGCTGTGGGCGACATCCACCAGCTCTCCGGGATCATCGCCGCCGAGAACCTTGGCATTCCGCTCGTCCTTCTCGGGCACAGCTGGGGCTCGCTCATGGTGCAGACGATCCTGAACCGGTGGTCGAGCGAGTACTCGGCGGCCGTCCTCACCGGAACGGCATATCGGATACCGGGCCAGATGGAGGGCGGCGACCTCAACAAGCGCCACAAGAGCCTGGGTACGACCGGATACGAGTGGCTGAGTCGCGACCCCGCCATCGCGCAGGCCTTCGTCGACGATCCGCTCACGTTCTACGCCGACGCGCTCAAACTCTTCGGGCTCGTTGACGGCCTGCGGCTCTTCGGTCGCCCTGCGCACGACCTGCCCAACAAGCTGCCCCTTCTGATCCAGATCGGCGAGGAGGATCCGCTGGGCGGCGTGGCGAGCATCCGGCGACTGGCGGCGGCATATCGCAGGCGATCGGGGCTCACGGATGTCACCGAAATCGTCTACCCGGGCGCCCGCCACGAGATCTTCAACGAAACCAACAAGGCCGAGGTCATGGCCGACCTGGTTGCCTGGCTCGACGCGCGGTTCCCGGCCGTCGCGCGCCATCGCTCCGTGTGACCGGAGCGGGTGTCGGGCGCAGCTAGGCTCGAACCATGCACGGTGAATTCAAGGTACCCGGGGGCAAGCTCGTCGTGGTCGACCTCGACGTCGTTGGCGGGTCAATCGCCAACTTCCACCTCTCCGGGGACTTCTTTCTCGAGCCGGACTTCGCGCTTGAGGCGATCGACTCCGCTGTCACCGGGCTCTCGGTCGATTCGGATGCGGCCACGATCGCAACCGTCGTTCGTCTGGCTCTCCCGGCGAACGCGATCCTGCTCGGGTTTTCGCCGGAGAGTGTCGCGGTCGCGGTTCGCCGCTCGCTCGCCAAGGCGACGAACTGGCGCGACTACGACTGGCAGCTCGTGCACTCCAAGGCCGTACCGCCCGTCATGCAGATGGCGCTCGACGAGGTGCTGGCGACCGAGGTCGGCGAGGGCAGGCGCCAGCCGACGCTGCGCATTTGGGAGTGGAATGAGCCGGCCGTCGTCATCGGCAGCTTTCAGTCCGTGAAGAACGAGGTCGACGCCGAGAACGCGAAGAAGTACGGCTTCGACGTCGTGCGGCGCATCTCGGGCGGTGGGGCGATGTTCATGGAGGCCGGCTCCGTGGTCACCTATTCGATCTACGCCCCGGCCGATCTCGTGCAGGGAATGAGCTTCGCCGACAGCTACGCCTTCCTCGACGAGTGGACCATCACGGCGCTCAAGGCGCTCGGCATCGACGCGTACTACCAGCCGCTCAACGACATCACCAGCGCCAAGGGCAAGATCGGCGGCGCCGCGCAGAAGCGCCTCGGATCGGGTGCCGTGCTGCACCACGTGACGATGAGCTACGACATGGACGGCCAGAAGATGGTCCAGGTGCTGCGGATCGGGCGCGAGAAGATCAGCGACAAGGGCATCGCGAGCGCCGACAAGCGCGTCGACCCGCTGCGCAGCCAGACCGGGCTCACGCGCGCCGAGATCATCGAGCAGATGAAGTCGACCTTCACCTCGCTGTACGGCGCGACGCCGGGCGACATCACGCCGGAGGAGTACGCCAAGGCCGAGCAGCTGGTCGCCGAGAAGTTCGGCACCGAGGAGTGGCTCTACCGCGTTCCGTAGCTGTCTCGATGCGTTGGTCTGCTAGCGCGTGAGGAGATCCTGGTAGTCGGGATGCTTCCTAAGCCAGCGCGCCACATACGGGCACTCGGCGACGACACGGAGGGCGGACGTCGCGCGCACGTCATCCAGGGCGCTCCGCACGAGTTGGTCGGCAAGGCCGCGCTCACGCCGCTCAGGGTCGATCTCGGTGTGAACGAAGACGATGGCGTTGTCGCGCAGCTCGTATGCCGTGAGACCGACGCGCTCGCCGTCGACCAGGATGACGTACCTGGTGTTCTGCGGCTCGTGGACGACGACCTTCCCCATACCGGCAGGCTACCTCGTCGTCGCGTGCTGACAGAATGAGGGTCATGCCTGCCGACTGGACTCCGACCTCACCCAGTCGCGTCATCCACGCTGACAACCTGAGCGTGCTGCCCGCTCTGCCGGACGCATCCTTCTCGGTCATCTATCTCGATCCGCCGTTCAACACCGGGCGGAGCCAGGCGAGGCAGAGCACGACATCCGTGCGTTCGGACGGCGGGACCGGATCCATCACGGGGTTCAAAGGCCAGAGCTACCAGCGCATCAAGGGGGACCTGCTGCGCTATGACGATCGCTTCGAGGACTATTGGGAGTTCCTCGAGCCGCGCCTGATCGAGGCCTGGCGGCTGCTCGCGGACGACGGCACGCTGTACCTGCACCTCGACTACCGCGAGGCACACTACGCCAAGGTGCTGCTCGACGCTCTGTTCGGGCGCGACTCGTTCCTGAACGAAATCATCTGGGCGTACGACTACGGGGCCAAGTCGAAGAACCGCTGGCCGACCAAGCACGACACGATCCTCGTCTATGTGAAGAGCCCCCCCGACTATTACTTCGACTCGACCACGGTCGACCGCGAGCCGTACATGGCGCCAGGGCTGGTGACTCCGGAGAAGGCCGAGCGCGGCAAGCTGCCCACGGATGTCTGGTGGCACACGATCGTCTCGCCGACGGGCAGGGAGAAGACCGGCTACCCAACGCAGAAGCCCGAGGGCGTGCTGCGGCGGATCATCCAGGCGTCCAGCCGCGAGGGGGACTGGGTGCTCGACTTCTTTGCCGGCAGCGGCACGACCGGCGCTGTGGCGGCGGCGCTCGGCCGGCGCTTCCTCCTGGTCGACCAGAATCCAGAGGCGATCGCCGTGATGCGTGCGCGCTTTGCCGAGCGCCCCGACGTCGACTTCGCCTGAGCGGACGAAACTGACCGGCAGGGTGCCCCGTTTGCCTGAGTTGCCGGCCGTTCGGACGGGTCCCGTCGAGCGGACAGCCTGAGTTACCCACGACGGGACGCGGAGTCGGCCGGCGCCACTCGACCGACCGTCGATCGCGCACTTCGCGCCTGGCCTGAGTTACCCGCGCGCCACCCCCGGTTTGCCGCGGCAGGTGATGCCACGCCGTCCGCGAAATGGCAAAGTTGAGTGGTGCGCATCGAGAAATGGATCGACGACTTCCTGACCGCCGGCCAGCGATTCTCGGCGGCTCTGGTTCGTTATGGGGT
>JAVECW010000165.1 GCA_030841285.1 Microbacteriaceae bacterium | reverse complement strand
GCGAGCTTCCCGCCCGGATGCCCGGCCTTGAGCAGCTCCAGTGCGGCGACCGCCTCGGCGAACGGAAAGGTTCGAGCCATCGGCACGACGAGCTTGCCCTCGGCTGCGAGGGTAATGAGATGGCCGCGCACCGTGTCGCGATAGCTGGCACTCGCAGGGTTGCCACGTCCGATCGCCTTGAAGCCGAATTCGTTCGCTTTCGGAGCGGCCGCTATGGTCACGATGCGGTCGCGATCGCTCACGAAGGCGAGAGAGACCTGCACCGCCTCATCCGTCCCTACTGCGTCGAGGGCGGCGTCGACGCCATCAGGCGCCAGCTCTCGTATGCGCTGCTCAAGTCCATCGCCATAGGCGACCGGCTCGGCACCGAAGCGTTCGAGCACCGCGAAGTTCTGCTCGCTGGCCGTACCGATCACACGCGCGCCGAGGAGCCTGGCCTGCTGGATCGCGCTGACGCCGACAGCTCCGGAGGCACCGTGGACGAGAAACGTGTCGCCCGCGCCGACGCCGACGACGTTGAGGGCGTCCGATGCGGTCGCGCCGACAAGTAGCAGGTTTGCCGCCTCGGGAAAGTCAAGGGTCTTCGGCTTGGCGAAGACGTTGGCCGCCGGCAGCGTGAGAGCGGACGCATAGGAACCGCTCACCCGAAAAGCGAGCACCTCATCGCCGACTGCCCCGCCTCCCGATGCGATCGTCGTGCCAGCCCCGATGGCCGAGATGACACCGGCAAGCTCCGAGCCCGGATGGACCGGCAGCATGCTCGGATCGGTTCCGTAGTAGCCGGCGAAGCTCTTGAAGTCGCTCGGATTCATGCCGATCGCACGAACCTCAACGGTCACCTCGCCCGGCCCAGGAGCCGCGACCTCGAAATCCTCGAGTGTGAGGACCTCTGGTCCACCGAATTCGGATGCGAGCCAACGTTGCGCCATGTCATCCACTCTAAGCACGGAACGCGTTGACGGCCGAGCATCCAGCTGCTCAACCTGCACAAACAAGCAGCCGCTTATCCAGCACGAGCACGCGTAGCTAAGCGAACCAGCCAATCGGCAAGCCCAGAGCGTCGACCGTCTCCGGTGTTGACGTCGAATCCTGTCGGATGACGGCGACCGCATCGACGGGGACCACGGATGCGACAGCGCGCACCCATCGAGCGGTGTCCTCGGCCTTGCGGCCGGCATCCACGACAACCCACACCTGGTCGGGACGAATGCCGCCTAAAATCCTGGCATCCCCGCTCCCGACGGAACCAACGCCCGAGCCCGCACCCAGCCCAACTCCCCCGCCCAGCCCAACGCCCACAGCCAGAAAAACACTGCACCCTCGCGAAACGGCATCGGCCCTGGCTTCGAGTGCGGTGCGCCGGTCCTCGACCCGGCGGAGACCGTCGACCGCCAACCCGCCAGCGGTCCACACACCCGAGCTGACCTCGTCGCCTCCCGCGACAACGGCCATCTGTCGGGCAACAGGCAGCGCATCCTCGCCAAGGCCGACGACCGCCACGAGATCCCCCGGTCTGGTCAGCGGGCTCGGCACTGGCTGCTCGACCGCAGCGGCTGGCGGAAATTCCGCAATCAGATCGGCAGCAACAGTGAAGGTCAATTCGTCCATGAGTTCGGCGAACAACTCCGACCCGGTCGATACCTGACGGGGAGCATCGACGCCACCGATGCGCGCCTCGAGTTCATCCGCCTCATCCAGAAGTGCCGCGATGCCCGCCCTCGACGGCCCATCGACACGCGAATGAGCCCCGCGCCGCACGGGCTCGGCAAGCTCCACCGTGACCTCATAGTGCCGCCGGGCGAAGAATCCCCCGATCCCACCGATAGTGATCCGCTCCGCCGAGACGATCCTGGCCCGTGGCCCGTGCTCCGCGAGCACCTGCGCGGCCAACTCGTCAAGCGAGCTACCGCTAAGCCGCAATTGTGTCGACGTCACGGATCACCCCCACCGTCTCGATATTCACGTTCACAGAGGTGACCTCCGCGTAAGACAGGACCGGCAGGCCACCGAATTGCCCGGTAATCAGGCGCCGGATCGCCGGGCGAAGCGCCGGCGCGCAGACCAGGACCGCGGTCTGGCCGCCCAGCTCCACGGCCTGGACGGCCTCCCGCAGCGACGCCATGACCGTCTCGATGCGCGTAGGGTCCATCAGGATCTGGCTCCCTTGCTCCGATGGCCGCATCGACTCGAGCAATGATTGCTCCAGGACCGGGTCGATCATGATGACGCGCAGGGCAGGCCCATCGATGTGCTGCGCGATGAGCGCGGGCCCGAGCGCTTGTCTGGCCGCTTCGACAAGCCCTTCCGGATCGGTCGACACCTTCGCCCGCAGCGTCACTGATTCCAGGATGCGTCCCAGGTCGTTGATCGGAACCTGCTCGATGAGGAGCCCTTGTAGTACGCGTTGCACCTCCGCCAGGGACAGCAGCGCCGGGATGAGCTCGTCGACCGCGGACGGGTTGACCTGCTTGACCCCCTCGATCAACACTCGCACGTCCTCGCGGGTGAGAAGTCGCGCCGCGCTCGCCGTGATGATCGCGGAGAGATGCGTCACCAGGACGGACACCCTGTCGATGACCGTCGCGCCGGTCATCTCGGCGCTGTGGCGCATCTCCGATGGCACCCACTTGCCGGCCAGGCCGAACACGGGTTCGACGATCGCCGTTCCAGGGAGCGATTCGAGGCCGTCCCCCAGCGCAAGAACCTTCCCGGCGGGCGCCAGCCCTCGACCGGCCTCGACGCCCGCGATCCGCACTACGTAGGTGGATGCCGGCAGGTCGACGCTGTCCCTCGTCCGAACGGGCGGCACGACGATGCCGAGATCCATGGCGATCTTCCTGCGCAGCGCGCGCACCCTCGCCAGCAGGTCGTCAGACGCGCCAGAGACGATGTCGACCAGGTCGGGGGCGAGTTGGATCTCGAGCGCATGCACGCGCATCTGGTCGATCAGGTCTTCTGTCGTTTCCGACTGCGCACTGTTCTGCCGTGCGTCCGCCGCCTCCCCTGCAACCTTTCGAGCGGTATCCGTTCGCTTCATGCGCTGCCCGACGAACAGCAGGAATCCGCCGACGAGGACGAACGGGATGATCGGCATGCCGGGAATCATGGCCATGACGATGGCGGCGCAGCCCGCGATCATCATCGCGTTCCTCGACTGGCTGAGCTGGGCGGATGCGGTGGAACCCATGTCCGACTCGGCATTGGCGCGCGTCACGATCATGCCCGTCGACACCGCCATGAGCAGGGCGGGGATCTGCGTGACCAGGCCATCGCCGATCGTGAGCAGCGTGTACGTGTTCACGGCATCCGTAATGGACAGGCCGCGCTGGATCATGCCGAGCGCGATTCCACCGACGACGTTGATGATGATGATGACGATGCCGGCGATCGCATCGCCCTTGACGAACTTCGACGCACCATCCATCGCGCCGTAGAAGTCGGCTTCGGCCGACACCTCTGCGCGCCGCTCCCTGGCCTGGACGTCGGTGATCAGACCAGCGTTGAGATCGGCATCGATCGCCATCTGCTTGCCCGGCATGGCGTCGAGCGTGAACCGGGCGCCGACCTCGGCGACGCGTTCTGCACCCTTGGTGACGACGATGAATTGGATGACGACCAGGATCAGGAAGATCACCGCGCCGATGATCACGGATCCGCCGACCGCGACATGACCGAACGCGGCGATGACCTGCCCCGCGAACCCGTCGCCGAGCACGAGCCTGGTGGATGCGACGTTCAGGCCGAGCCGGAACAACGTCGCCACCAGGAGCAGCGAAGGAAAGACCGAGAAGTCGAGCGGCTTCTTGACGAACATTGTCGTCAGGAGGATCACGAGCGCCAAGAGGATGTTGATGACGATCAGCATGTCCAGCATCCAGGCCGGAACGGGGATCACGAGGAGCATGATGATGCCGACCACGACGATCGGCACTGCGAGTTTCGAAAGGTTACGGTTCACGTGATGGCTCCCGGTTCAGGCTGCTGCGGACGTGGTCATGGTGTGGATGCCCTGGGCTGATCCCCTGGACCTGAGCGACATCACGAACACGAGCACGCTCGCGACCGCGTTGTACAGCTCGACCGGGATCTCTTGCCCGACATCGCACGCGGCGTGCAAGGCGCGGGCAAGGGAGACGTCCTTGACCATCGGCACGCGGTCGGTTTCGGCCTGCTCTCGGATGCGCGCGGCAATCGTGCCTGCGCCCTTCGCAACCACGCGCGGAGCCGACTTCCCCGCCTCGTACTTGAGGGCGACCGCGACGTGGGTGGGGTTGACCAGGACGACATCCGCCGTGGAGACGGCCGCGATCATCCGGTTCCGGCTCATCGCGAGTTGGCGCGAACGGCGTTGGGACTTGACCAGAGGGTCGCCGTCCGAGTTCTTGTTCTCATCCTTGACCTCCTTCTTGGTCATCCTGGTGCGCTTGCGGTTGCGCCGGATGATCACGAACACGTCGACGGCGGCCAGCGCGAGCCCGGCGGCGACCGCGGCCTCGAGCAATGCCGATGCCGCGCTCCCCGCGGCATCGAGCAGGGTCGACACCGACATGCCGCCCGCCATCAGGAGAACGGGCATCAGTCCCTGGATCACGGCGTAGAGCACGGCGCCGACGACGATCGTCTTGACGAGAGCCTTGGCGCCTTCCCACAAAGCCTTGGTGCCCAGGATGCGCGCCATGCCGGTCACGAGGTTGAACTGCTCGTAGTTGCCCGTGAACCGCTTGAGGTGCACTCCACCCTGTGCAACCGCGCCGACCAGGACCGCCACCGCGACAGTCACGAGCATGGGCGTGAGAGTCGGGAGAATGGATCCCAGCCCGTCGGTCAGCGCGCTCATCACCCGCGGGAGCTCAGGCTTGGCCACAATTGTCCGGATTGTCAGGACCTGGTTCGTCGCCACCTGGGCGGCAGCCGCGATCGTGCTCGGGATCATGACAGCGGCTGCGCCGATTCCTAACCAGGCCGTCAGGTCCTTGGATGTCGTCAGCTGGCCCTTGGAGCGGACCTCCTTCATCCGCTTCTGGGTGGCTTGTTCGGTACGTTCGCCTGAGTCGGACACTATTTCACTCCCAACAGGGCCTGGACCGCGGATCCGGTAAGGCTGGAGACGATCGCCGGGAGGGCGACGAAGACCACGGAAGAGAGGACCACCGTGATCCCGATCTTCAGCGGGAACCCGAGCGCGAAGGCGTTCAATGCCGGTGCGACCCGCGTGAGCAGGCCGAGGCCGGCATCCGCGAGGAACAGCACAATGAGGAGCGGGCCTGCGATCTGCACGGAGGCCAGGAACATCTGGGTCACCCCGGTCGTCAGGGTCTGCACCGGAGTCGTCAGGTCGATGCCTGCCCCGAGCGGCAGCGCAGTGAAGCTGCGCGCCAGCCCGCCGATGATGAGCTGGTGGCCGCCCGAGGCGAACAGGAGGGCGAGCGCCGTCATCTGGAACGACCGGGTGAACTGGGCGCCATTGACCAGGGACTGCGGATCGAACGCCTGGGCGAGCTGGAAACCACCGAAGAGGTCGATCAGGTTTCCTGCGGCCTGCACGGCCGAGAAGACGAGCATGACCATGAAACCGAGCACCGCACCGACGAGGACTTCGAGGATGACGGCTCCGAGGAAGCCCGCCGTGTCGAGTGGGACGTACTTCGACGTGACCAGCGGAGACACCGCGAGAGCGAGCGCGACGCCCAGCATGGCTTTGATCTGGGCCGGGATGGCATTATACGAGAACGGTGGCGCGATGAAGAGGAACGCGACGATGCGGACCCCCGCGAGGACGACGGCCTCGATCCAGCGCTGGTCGATGCCGAGCGACATCTCAACCACCACCGATCAATGCGGGGATCCGCTGGAACATGTCCGTGGTGAAGGTGAGCATGACGGAGATCATCCACTGCCCGCAGATCAGGAGCGCAAGCGCCACCCCGACGGCCTTGGGCACGAAGGACAGCGTCGGCTCCTGGATCTGGGTGATCGACTGCACCAGGGAAACCGCGAATCCCACGACGAGGGCGGTGATCAGGATCGGCGCGGCCAGCTTCGCCGAAACGAGCATGGCCTGCATGCTGATGTCGAGAACGGCGTTGGCGTTCATCCTCCCCCCTTATGACTATTCATCTGTCACTGGTCACTTGTAACTGTTCACGAGGGACGTGATGATCAGGCCCCAGCCGTCGACGAGCACGAACAGCAGGACCTTGAACGGCAGCGAGATCATCACGGGCGGGAGCATCATCATGCCCATCGCCATGAGTGCGGCGGAGACGACGAGGTCGATGACGAGGAACGGTATGAAGATCACGAAACCGATGATGAACGCGGCCCGCAGCTCGGAGATCATGAACGCGGGGATGACCGTGTACAACGGCGTGGATTCCGGGCTGCTCGGGTTTGCCTGCCCGCCGGCTCGGGCCATCAGGGCGAGGTCATCCTGCCTCGTGTGGGCAAGCATGAAGGTTCGAAGCGGTCCGGATGCGGCATCCACCGCAGCGGTGAAGTTGATGTGCCCGTTCAGATAGGGCTGGACGGCGTGTGTGTTGACGTCGGTCAGCACCGGCCACATGATGAACAGCGACAGGAACAGGGCGAGTCCGGCGAGGACCTGGTTCGGCGGGATCGTCGGCAGCGACAGTGCGTTCCTGGTCATCGACAGCACGATGAAGATCTTCGTGAACGACGTCATCATGAGCAGGAGCGCCGGCGCGACGGAGAGCAGGGTGATGCCGATGAGCGTGATGATCGACGAGGATGGCGTTCCGTTCGGCCCGTTGATCTGCACGGAGATGCCACCGCTGTCACTGCCGGTCGTGGGGGAAGCCGGCGGAGTCGGGGTGGTCGGCGGTGCCACCGGGACCGCGGGCGCTGCCGTGGCCGCGTGAGCGGCCGACGTCGTCAACATGACGATGGCGACCGCGATGACGATGACAAGAGCGGCCAGCACGGCCAGTCGCACCAGCCTGCTGGTCCGGTCGGCCCGCAGCTCACGGGAGCGGTCTGCCCGCAGCGCCCCGAACCGGTCTGCCCGCGGCGCACGGGACGTCACCGTCCCTGCCGCGCGAATTCGGCCGCCTGTTTCCAGGTGGCCGGGGACAGCACGGACCCGGCCATCCGGCCGGATGAGTTAGCGGAGTACCCACCCCGATCGCGACGTGGCCGGAGCATGGGAACCGGCGCCGGCGTGGGCTCCTCACTCGCATTCGCGATCCCCGCGCTCGCAATGCCCGCGCTCGCTGCATCCGCCATCGACCTCGAGAACGCCGGGACAGCATCGACCGGGACCAGGTCGGCGTCGAGCACACTCACCGCATGCTCGGTCACCCCGAGCAGGTAACGCTTCCCCGCGTGCTCGACCACGACGACGGATGCCTTCTGGCCGATCCCCTGACGACTGACCACCGTGACCGGCTTCGTGGTGCGAGCAACGCGCACGCGTCGCGACACGCGTCGTTGGATCACCCACAGCAGTCCAAGCACGACCGCCAGCGACAGCAGTACGCGCAACGCGAGGATCAGGGTGTCCACGCTAGCGAAGGCCCTCCGAGACGTCGAGGATCTTGGTAATGCGCACCGCGTAGTCCTGGTCAACGACCACGACCTCGCCGTGTGCGATAAGGCGACCGTTCAGCAGCACATCGGCTGGTGCGCCTGCGGAGCGGTCGAGCTCGATGACGGCGCCTGGCTCGAGTGCGAGAACGTCGCGCACCGACATCCGCGTGTGCCCGATCTCGACGGTCATCGCCATTTCGACGCTGTTGATCCGGCCGAGCTTTCCTGCGATGTGCTCGTGGGCTGGCGCCGCTGCGACGCCGATGGCGTTTGTTTCCCTGATGCGGATCGCGAACCAGCCGACCGTCGTGCCGTCGACGACGAGGTTGAAGACGCTCGCGTCGGCGTCGGCGAAGAGAGAGGTTGCATCCTCGACGCTCGTCTCCCCCAAAACTCCCGCGCCGAGGACGCCGATGGCGGCCTCCATGGCGGGGCGAAGCATGTCCCCGAGCGACACGACCGACCAATCCCCGCCCGCTGCTGCGGCCAGGGAATCGGTGTCGGAGAGCGCGAGCGCGAGATCCGCGGATGCCGCACCAACGAAGGAGGCGACGACAGCCGACGACACCTGGTCGCCCAGCGGTTCGCCGTACGGGTGGATGATCGCGGTCGGCGGCTTCAGGCCAGGTACGAGTTCGGCCAGCGCGTCAGCGGCGGCGGCGTGCACGGACGTTGTTGAGGCGGTCAAAATGGTCTCTCCTCGGTGTTGATGACGACGCAGGCAAGGCGGGAGCCGTTGGCTCCGAGGGCAGCACTGGCGAGGGTGTGCCCATCAACAGCGACATCCAGTGGCCTGTGCTGCGGATGCGGCAGGGGCAGGATGTCGCCCACGGCGAGCTCCAGGATCGTGCGCGGCATGACCATGGCCGCGGTCAGGCGCACGGAAACCGTGACGGGAACCTGCTCGATCTGGCCGCGGATCAGCTCTCTCGCGTTCGCCGTCGTGCTCGTCGGGTTGGCCTCACCCAATTGCGGCAGGATCGCCTCGGCAGGCAGCGCGACGGTCGCGACGGTCGTGCCCTCGCCAACGCGGACCGCAAAGGTCGCAACGATCATGAGGTCAGAGGTGCCTGCCGCCTGTGCGAACTGCGAGTTGTAGTGGATCGCGTCGACACGGATTGGTGCGACCAGGAGCGAGCCGAGCGAGTAGCGCAGGTCCTCCAGGGCATCGTCGAGCACGCGCCTGACGAGGGCCTGCTCGACCTGGGTGAACTTGCGGTCGGGGGCTGCCATGGAACCGTTCCCGCCGAGCATGTGGCCGACCCAGGCAAGGGCGGCCGAACTCGGAAATTGGATGACGGCCTTGGCGTCCATCTCTCCGATGTCGCAAAGCACCATCGCCGTCGTCGACGGCAGCGAGGCCGCGTACTCGTCGTACGTCTGCATCAGGACGTTCTCGAAGGTGACCTGCGACATGACGCGAACCTTCGCGGTCAGCTGGGTTCCCCACTGGCGGGCGAAAGTTTCGAACGCGAGCTCGAGAACGCGAGAATGCTCGCGAGCAAGAGTCGTCGGACGCCGGAAATCATAGATATCAACCGTCTGCGACTGGGTGGGCGCCGTGAAAGACGCGCGTTCCTGGACCGTCACGTCTACGACTATCGGCCTGTATTGTGCGGATGTAAGTAGGCACGGATGTAAATACGAACGGATGCACGTAAGCACCCGGTTGGTGCAGTGAGGTCTGGGCGCGTGTCAGAGGACGCTACGGCGCCGGAGTCGCTTTGTCTGCAACGATTCCAGGAATAAGCGCACGCACGCGATCAGGCTGGTTCGACAGCACGACGATGTCGACCCTCCGATTCAAGGCCAGATCGTCCGGAGTCGTTCCTGACGTCGCCGGCCTGGCCGATCCGAAGCTCACCGATTGGATCCGCTCCGCGGCCATCCCGTCGTTCTCGACGAAATGGCGCAACACCGCCGTCGCACGCCCCGCGGCGAGCTCCCAGTTCGTGGGGAACGGATATCCGGGTTGGCGGCTGTCGGCGTGACCTTCGACCGAGACGTTGTACGTGGTTGTGGCAAGGACGGGTCCGATCGCATCGAGGATCTGGACCGCTGGCGCGGTCAGCGCTGCGCTGTTGGACCCGAAGAACGTCTGCGGGCCGACCAGGCGCACAGTCAACCCGCGCGAGTCGATCCCGAACTGGACGGTGCCGGAAAGCCCGCTGGCCGCAAGGGCTGCACTGATCTTCGCCTGGAGCGCGGCCAGGTCGTTGACCTCCCTCGCGGCGAGCTGGGCATCGGTCGTCGCCGGCACCGTGGCTCGTGGCGTTGGGGTGGTGGTCTCGACCGGCGACATGGTGCCGCCCTTGACGACTCCGAACCCGGCGGCGAGGGAATTCTTCAGCTGGTCGAACTTCTTGTGGTCGACACTCGACATCGCGAAAAGAACGATGAACAGGCACATGAGGACAGTGACCATGTCCATGTATGAGGCCATCCACCTCTCGCCGTTGTGCGGTTCCTCGTCATGCGTCTTCGAGCGGCGAGTCGGACGCGCGCTCATGCGGCGGCGGGGAGTGCATGCGCGGGCACCATCGCGCGCAGGCGCTCGCCGAGCAGACGAGGCTGGCTCCCTGCCTGCACCGCGAGGATGCCCTCCATGAGCAGGTTCATCCTGTCGATCTCGAGCTCAGAGAGCCGGATGAGCCTCGACCCGATCGGCAGCCACAGGAAGTTCGCGCTCACGAGGCCCCAGAGCGTCGCGACGAACGCTGCCGCAATCGAATGTCCGAGGGTCGTCGGGCTGGAGAGGTTCTCCAGCACGTGGGTGAGCGAGAGAACAGTACCGATGATCCCGATCGTCGGTGCGTACCCGCCCATGGTGTTGAAGAACCGGGCTGCGGTGCGATTGGACTTCGCCCTGGTGTCGATTTCGTCTTCGAGAAGAACACGAAGGTCCTCCGCATCCGTTCCATCCGCAATGTTCTGCAGCGCTCGACGCAGGAACGGATCGTCGACCTCCTCTGCCTCCTGGTCGAGGGAGAGAAGGCCGTCCTTGCGCGCCTTCTCGGCCAGCGCGACGAGTTGGTCGATGACCTCCTGGGGCGGAGTGATGTTGCCCTTGAACGCGTGCGGCAATGCTTTCACGGCGAGGATGGCATCCTTCAGGGTGCCACTCGCGATGCCAACGGCGATTGTCGCGCCGAAGACGAGGACCATCGGCGCCGGGATGATGATCGCCGTGATGTTGCCGCCTTCGAGCACGATCATGCCAAGCATGGCGCCGAAGGCGAGAACGAGCCCAATGATGGTTGCGGGATCCACTAGTTGCTCCTGGGGTGGCGCGGTGTCCCTGCGCCGGTACGATCCGTTTGGCCGAGCGCAGGGTCGCGCGGTGGCACAAGCTCGAGATGGGCGTGCCCGGTCTCCGGCAGGTCCCTCGCGAGCGCGATGACACGTGCCCGGTAGGAGGCGATCAGGCCGATGACGTCATCCATCGACTCAGTGACGATGTACTTTGCGCCGTCGACCATGACGAGTGTGGTGTCAGGGTTGGCGTGAATTCGCTCGATGAGATCGGGGTTGACCGCGAACTGGCTGTCGTTCAATCGCGTGACAACGATCATGGCCGACCCCTCGTTCGCCGCGGCTCCGGGTGAGCCGTCTTCGAGCACTATCGACCGCCCCGGCAGCGAGGTAAGCTGCGGGGCGGCCGATTATCGCGGATGCCGGCGAGCGCGATGGGCTATCGCTTGAGGTCGACGAGCTCCTGCAGTACCTGGTCGGAGGTCGTGATGATCCTCGCGTTGGCCTGGAAGCCGCGCTGCGCGACGATCAGGTTCGTGAATTCCTGGGACAGGTCCACGTTCGACATTTCGAGCGATCCGGCGTCGAGCGTCCCCATGCCGGGCGAACCGGCGGAGCCGATCTGGGCGGGCCCGGAGTTGAACGTCGTCTGGTAGCCGGATGCTCCCGACTTCTGCAGGCCACCCGGGTTCACGAAGGTGGCGAGCACGATCTTCCCAAGCGCCTCGGATGCGCCGTTGCTGAATGAGCCGACGATCGTGCCGTCCTTGGCCATGGTCCACGATTCGAGTGTGCCAGCCTGGAGGCCGTTCTGGCTGTCGATCGTCGAGGTCGACATCCCGGCAAATCCGGTGAGTTTCGACAGATCGACCGTGACTCCTCCGACCGTGAATGCCCCTGCCGCGGTCATGCTGCCAGACGTCGTGAATGTCGACGTCCCTCCGGATGCGGTCATCGTGCCAGCGACGGCGCCGCTGCCGTCGTCGCCGCTCACGTTCCACGCACCTGGGCCAGTGCTCGTGAACGTGAGGGAGAGCTTCCTGGCGATGCCAGCCGCGTCGTAAACATTGATGTCGCGGACGATCACGGTGCCGCTTGCGGCATCCGATGGCAGGTTTCCACTCATTGACGCAGCCGTGGTCGCGACCGCGGGCGTGACAGCCTGGTTCGGAAGCGTGATGTCACCGACCGTGCCACCCTGGACGACCTGCCCATTGACGGCAGGCCAACCCTGGACGATGGCCCCGTTCGCGGTAACCAGGCGCCCCGAGGCGTCGGGCGAGAACGACCCGTCGCGCGTGTAGATCGTCTGCCCACCCATTTGCGTGACGAAGAATCCATCACCCGAGATCATGACGTCGGTACCTCGACCGGTGGTCTGGGCCGACCCCTGCGCGAAGTTGGTCGAGATTCCGGCTACCCGGACGCCAAGGCCGACCTGGGCCGGGTTGGTTCCGCCGACTGTCGTCTGCGGTCCGCCCGCCGCCTGGGATAGCTGCGAGAGGGTGTCCTGGAACTGGGTCGCAGATCCCTTGTACGCCGTCGTATTGACATTGGCGATGTTGTTTCCCGCGACATCGAGCATGGTTTGGTGGGCGCGAAGGCCCGAGATTCCTGAGTAGAGCGAGCGAAGCATGAGGTGAGAACCTTTCGATTGGTGAACTAGTGGTCAGACGGCTGGGGTGGTCACGCGACCGGTGCGGTGGTTGGAGTGGCGGTGGTTGGAGTGGTTACGCCGGAGATGGCATCGAGGGCGACATCCACACCACCGACAGTGACCTGGGGAACGGATCCGGCGTAGGAGACGGCGGTGGCGACACCCGTGACGGGGTCGCCTCCTCCGGCCGGCGTGTATGTGACGCTCTTTCCGAGGAGCGCGGCGGCGGCGCTGCGCATCTGGAGCGAGAAGTTCTCCGTGCTCGTCGTCGACATCTGGGTGAGTTGCTCCATCATCGACAGCTGGGTCGTCTGCGAGATCATCTGGTTGGTGTCCATGGGAGCACTCGGGTCCTGGTTTCGCAGCTGGGTGACGAGCAGCGTCATGAAGACCGAGCTGTCCATGGTCTGCTTCGGGGCCGTCGTCTGGGTGGTCGGAACCGTTCCCCCCGTGGTGGCCGATACTGGGGTGATTGTCATTGCTGTTCTCCTTTGGTCACACCGTTGTTCGGGCTGTTCGCCGTGTTCGTGTTGTTCCTGTCTTCACTTTTTGAGTGTTGTCCGCTAGTCACGTGATCGGGAGTTCACGCCATGACGTCGAGCGTGGATGCGCCAAATCCGAGGTACGACGCGCGTTCGTGATCCGAGGCTGGGAAGCGCTCGGCTGGGGTGCCGGTGGTGCCCTGCGGGGTGTCGCCGCGCCGTGGGGTGTCGCCGCCGGCATCAGTGGGCTGGTTCTGCGATGACAGGCCGAGGTTGGCGTTCATGCCCGTGCCGGCGAGGTCGCGTCGCAGATCGGGCAGGATGGCGCGCAGGGCGTCGCGCCCCGCGTCGTTCGGCGCGAACAGCTCGACCCTGACCTGGTCAGCGCTCACGTGGGCGCGCACCGTGACCGGGCCGAGGTTGTCCGGAACGACGTTGACGGTCAGGACGTGTTCGCCCGGCGCCGCGGTGGCGAGGGTGAAGAGCGGGCGGCCCACCTGGCCGGCCAGCGGTGTCGCCTGGGCCTGCTGCGGCGCGGCCGCGGCGGCGACCGTCGTGACAGCGCTGGCCTGCAGTGGGGCAGCCGGTGCGGACACTTGCGCGAGCGCCGCCGCCGAATCCAGGTTGGTCGATGTGGCGGTCGTGGCTGGGTCCGCGATTCGCCGCGGTGCCGACTCCGCCGGTACCTGCATGGCGCCGAAGGTCATCCCCGCGATCGCGGACGCAGAGCTCGTCGCGCCCGTCGCCGAACCCGATGCCGACGCAGCCGCCGAGGCATTCGACGCGGATGCCGACCCTGGCAGAGGCGAGGCGGGCACGAGTGAGACC
>JAVECW010000155.1 GCA_030841285.1 Microbacteriaceae bacterium | reverse complement strand
CGGTCGGCGCGACCCCGCAACCGAGGAGGCGAGAGTCGATCGGATCCGCGAAAGGGTATAGCGGCAATTAGAGAGGAAGGGCTCGCCTTTGGCGGGCCTTTTCTGCGCCATGCCGAGCTATCGACTCACGCCCAAGCCCGCCATCTTGGAGCCGAGCGACCAGTTCTCCTTGGCGGGTAACGTCCGCCGCGGAGAACACCGATCTTCAAACGGGGCCCGGAGGGTACTAGGTCAGGCAAAGGTGTCGGCAGTACGTGAGGTCGAGGGCGACCGCGTGCTCGTCGACACCGTGCCCGAGGTGACCTGCGCGCGGCGCGGTTCGCGCCGCGTGCGGCGGGGACGCGGGCCAACTACGCGCCGAGGCCGGGGCTCGCGCCGGTAACGACGGCGGTCGTGCCGCGTCTGTTGCGGGTCGTGGGTGTTCTTCGATCGGTTAGATTGCTGCCGCTGCACACGCCTAACGGAGCGCGTCGCGCGTCTGCTCGGCCGCGGCGCTCGCTAGCTCCAATGCCCGCGCCGCGCGGTCCCGCTCCCGCGCCACGGACCGCAGTTTGCGCTCGGCATCGGCGAGTTCGGACTCGACCGTTCGCAGGCGCCCCTCGAGCTGGTCGCGTTCGGAGGTGATATCGGCGATCCACTTCCGATGCTCGTCAACGCGGCCATCGAGTTCCTTGAGCGCGGCCGCGGCCATCTCGGTGCGCTGCTCGGCCCGCTCGCGGGCCTCCCGAGCTGCGACGTCGGCGGCGGCCGAGGCTTCGGACGACTCGGATGCCTCCGACGCTCGCGCCTTAGAACCCCCGGCTCTCCGGGCACCCGTTGCCGCGGTCAGTGCCGGCCCACCGGCCACCGCGCCATCGACGTCGACCTCGAGCCCCACGGCCGCGAGCGCGCGGACGAGCCGCCCGGAGCGCATGGCGTCGGCGGCCGTAGCGTCCGACATGCCGGCCTGCAAGGTCTGCGCGACCTCGTCGAGCACCGGGCCCCGCACGGGGTTGCCGAGCTCCTCGGCGAGCTCGCCGGCATCGCGCAAGATGGCCGCGATGAGCTGACGGCGCTGCTTCGTGAGGCGTGAGAGCGCGTCGGCGTCCAGTTCGTCCTGCGCGTCGCGCAGCTCGGCCCCCACGTCGAGGATGGCGTCGAGATGGCCTGCGCGATGCCGAACGAGCTGGTTCACCAGCCACCCGGCGGGTGACGGGCGACGAAGCTCCTGGATGCGCGACGCGAGCTCCCGGTCGTCGCCCCGCACCTCATGTGCGCGATCATTGCGCATGGCCGTGAACTCGTCGGGGAGGAGCCCGTAGAGTTCGTCGGCGACGGCGGTGAGCGGATCGGTCGGCATGGGCTCATCCTCCTCGATGCGCTGCTGCGGGGGAAGGGCGACGGCGATGTCGATCTGCGGCGGCGCCGTTCGACGCATAGGTGAGGACCGATATCTGATCCGGCTGAGGAGCCATCACGCGCGTTTGTACCGCCTCTCACGGAGGAGGGTGTGGTGGTGTTGCGGTTGCAGCGAGGTGTCGTTCATCAACCGAAGGGTGGCACGAATGCTCGGAGGCTCCGGCCCGCGCGATTGGATGCCCACAGGCAGAACCACCGCAACCGCCGCCATCTGCCCCTACCTACTCGGGTCGGTACATTCCGCCTCGACGCACCGGCTCACCCGCCTGGGCCAACGCGTACGCCATCCGTGCTCTTAGAGCGGCAGCGGCCCCCCTCCGTGACGCTCGCGCCGTTGCTTGCAATAATGAGCGTCATGTCCGTCATCGGCGGTGAAGCCTTGATGCCTAACCCGGCTTTGAAGCTGTTCGACGCCTTCATCGGCGTGTGGCAGACGACAGGAACGCATCCATACCTCTCCGGGAAGACTCTCCACGGGCGCACCTCGTTCGCGTGGCACGAAGGCGGAGCGTTCGTGATCATGCACTCAGAGATCGACGAGCCCGAGATACCGAGCGGTGTCGCCGTCTTCGGCAGCGACGATGAGGCGGGCACCTATTTCATGATCTATTTCGATGAGCGCGGGGTGTCCAGAAAATACGACGTCGCTTTCACGCACGATCGTTTGACGTGGCATCGTGATGAACCCGGCTTTTCGCAGCGCTTCACCATCACGATCGAAGGCGGCGGCGACCGG
The DNA here is from genome assembly GCA_030841285.1 of Microbacteriaceae bacterium. Classification (GTDB taxonomy): domain Bacteria; phylum Actinomycetota; class Actinomycetes; order Actinomycetales; family Microbacteriaceae; genus JAUZGC01. The sequence goes on along the minus strand of JAVECW010000155.1, from coordinate 508 downwards.
ATGACGGGCACGGGCGAGATGTCCCGGGACGGCGCTCCGTGGGAGGACGATCTCTCGCTCCACTACCAGCGAGTCGAGCGAGAGAGCGTGTAGCGCCCGCTCGCCGTGTGGCGCCAACGGGGGTCCACCCGCCATCGCCGCAGGACCGCTCTGAGCGTGATTACGTCGAACGGCATTCAGGGCCTCGCGCTCTCGTTCGGCTCTGCGAACGCGTCCCCGTCAAAGAGGAAGACGCGCAAGCCGCAAAACGAGGAGAAATTAGGGCGCTCGCCCTGCAGGTCGCCCAACTGCAAGAAGCGGTCGAGCGGTCTGAACCGAACCGGCCGCGAAGCGACACAATAGCGGTTGACAGCTCGAGGACCGCCAGCACTGCCTAGCCCGTGTCGTGGATCATCTCGGTACGCTGAATTGCCCTAGCAGCCATAACCTGTGGAACATCGAATCGAAAGGTGAACAATGACTGAGTTCCCGCCTCCAACTCCACCCGCTGCAGGATCACCTGACCCAT
>JAVECW010000154.1 GCA_030841285.1 Microbacteriaceae bacterium | reverse complement strand
CGTGAGCCAGGTCAGCACCGGTGGGATGATCGTGATCCCCGCCCACAGGCCAAGGACCAGCCCGACCAGCGTCCCGATCGACACCACAGCGCCACGCCGCCACCCCGCGACGACCGCGAGCACGGCGACGACGATCAGCGCGAGGTCGACAATCACTTCCACAGAAGCACCATATTCTTCAACGAAGCTGAGCAAACGCTGATCGGGACGGTGCTGGAAGCACACAATGGAGCCATGACGCGATTCGCAATCGATGCCCTCACCGCGATCCGCCTGGCCCGCGAGGAGATAACGGTGCCCGACGGCCACCACTTGGTCGCGCCGAACCTGCTCCGTTCGCAGGCGCTGTCATCTCTTTACCAGGATGTCCGCCGAGGGATGCTGAGCGAGCGTGAGGCGCGCACGCTGTTGGACCGCATCACCACGATGCGCATCCGCCTCCTCGGCGACCGCGTCTCGCGAGCCCTCGCCTGGCGGATAGCAGAGCAGCTCGACTGGGATGACACAACCAACGCCGAATACGTCGCTGTGGCCAAGCTGCAGGCGGATGTCTTCGTCACCCTTGATGCGGACCTCGCACGCCAGGTCGAGGGCATCGTCACGACGGCACCGTTCGAGGCTTTCGCGACATCGAGCTAAACACAACCAGCGCGGATCCCACCAGCGGCGCGCTCCGCTGGTTCCGATGGGAAAGCCAATAACAACACACCGCGCGACCCGGATCGAAAAGAACCCGCAAGCACACAACGAACGCGTCATATTGTCAACGGATACGCAAGGCGCATGCCTGTGACTATTGCCGAATAGTGGCGGCGTTCTTTCGTCGCGGAATGACGCGATCACTGTCCCGCAACGGGAACGCTGAACGGGCGCCAGATGGATGAGCGATGCGCCCGGCTCGCTTTTGCTCTGCGCTACCGCAGCGGTCGTAGAAATTCCCTCAGGTCGGTAGCGAGCAAGTCTGGCTCTTCGTGCGGTGCGAAGTGACCGCCACGGGGCATTTTCGTATACCTCTCCACGTTGTATGTCCTCTCAGCCCAGCTGCGAGGCGGCTGCGTGAGATCGTGTGGGAAGACTGCGACCGCGGTCGGCACGTCGACTCTCCGGACACGCGTCGTCAGACCGGTCGCGAACTCCCAGTAGGGCCGGAATGACGTCGAGATCGAGTTCGTGAACCAGTAAAGAGAGGCCTGCGTGAGCAGGAAGTCGTCGCTGAATCGCGCCGACAGATCTCCGTCGGAGTCGCTCCATGCCCGGTACTTCTCCAGGATCCACGCGAGGAGGCCGGTCGGAGAGTCAGAAAGTGCCGGTGCGAGACTGAGTGGACGAGTCTGCTGCTCGTGCTGATACCCGCCCTCCTCGGTAACCCAGGATTGCACCGCATCCAAGTACGCCTGCTCTTCGCTCGTGAGCGGCGCTGAATCGAGGTCGGCCGGGGCGGCGACTGCGAGAAGGTGGATTCCGACCACCGACTCCGGGTGGGCCTCCGCAAGTCGCGACGTTATACCGGCCCCCAGGTCGCCCCCGTGTGCGGCGTAACGCTCGAAGCCGAGCTCTTCAAACATCAGCAGGTGCCAGATCTCGTGAGCCTGCTCGGCATGGGTCGGGCGCTGCGGGGAGAACGGGAACCCGGGCAGGGCTGGCACGATGACTGTGAACGAGTCCGCCGCATCTCCGCTATACGCGGACGGGGTGGCAAGGCGTCGGGCGAGTTCGACGAGTTCGAGAGATGTGCTCGGCCATCCGTTCGTCAGTACGATCGGAAGCGCGCGGGGGGACTCAGCCTCGAATTTCAGATAACTCAAGGGAGTGCCCGAGATCGCAGCGCTGTGCCAGGGCAGCTCATTGATCTGGCGCTGCTGAGCCTCCCAATCGAAACCGTCTGCCCAGTAAGAGACCAGGCGGCGCAGCTCGACCTGGTCAGTACCCGCAGTCCAGCCAGTCACCGGCCACTCGGGCAACCATCGAGTTCGCCGGAGCCGGTCGCGTAGCTCATTGACGTCTTTTCGAGATACATCGAGCAAGAGTCCAGAGTTCATCATGTAATTCTCTTCGCTTGGACAGTTGGTGAGTCCCTCGGCACGCCGCCCGCGAGCCGGACCTCTAGCGGTGTGCACTCGAGTGCCTTTATCCGGTGTCGGCGAGCGCTTCGAAAGGTCCGCGGGAATGTCCTGAATCGGCTCCCGCTTGCTCGTGCAAACAAAAAAACCCCAGATGAATGGGGTTTTTCAGTGCGCCCGGAGGGATTCGAACCCCCAACCTTCTGATCCGTAGTCAGATGCTCTATCCGTTGAGCTACGGGCGCGTTGGCCGTGTCGGGCTGGGCCCTGAACACGTCGGCCGCGACAGGTTTACCCGCTCGCAAGCCAGAGTAGAGACTACATGATGGCGTCGAGCGCCGCCAATTGGCGCTTGAGCGCAACCTGCCGGTATGAGGTCTCCATGAGCTCCGCGAGTTCGACCCAATCCGTGTCATCCCCATCGAGATCGAGCCCGAGCCAGCCGGCCGGACCGAAATACGGCGGGATGAAGAAACGAGGGTCCTCGATGAGGGCGAAGCGCTCCTCCGGATCCGGCTTGAACACGACCGAATGCGGACGATCCATGCTTGATCCGGCGACAGCGAATATCCGCTTCCCGACGCGGAACGTCGCGCGACCCCACGCCTCGACCTCGGTGACCTCCGGAAACCGAAAGCACACCCGTCGCAGGCGCTCAAGGAGCGGATCGCCCGGTACGAACAACTTCGGATGCTCCACACGGCGAGGCTAGCCCCATCCGCCGACGCGCACCACAAAAGTCTTGCCCGCGCGACGCATCTAGAGCACACTGGCCGCATGAACGTGATTGCTTTCATCGTGTCATTCGCGATATTCCTCGGCGGGCTCTTCCTCATGGGCTGGGCGGTAGAGGCGGTCGGCATCGAGGCGCCGCTGTTCATCTCGGGGATCCTCGCCGTGGCGCTCTCCATCGCGATCCCGGTACATGTCATGGAGAAGTTCGACTAGGTCAGCTCGACTCTAGGGCGCCTCGAGGGCGCCGTCGCGACCGCGCACGCCTGCCGCCCAGGCATCGTGGCCCGAAAGCCCTGGCGGGTACGCGGATGCGGCGCGCTCATCCAGCTCGATCCCCCACCCTGGCGTTTCGTTCGGCGTGAGCCAGCCAGCGTCGGCTCGAAGAGCCCCCGGAAAGACGTCGTAGGTGGCGGCGTTGTACTCATGCGTCTCCTGGATGCCGAATGCCACCGAGGAGACATCCAGCGCAACGTTCGCGGCAACGCCGATCGGAGACGTGTCACCCGGGCTGTGCCAGGCCGTCTTGACCCCATTCATCTCGCAGAGGATGGCGAGCTTACGCGCGGGCGTCAGCCCGCCAATCGCGGAGATGTGACAACGGAGGAAGTCCACGCTCCGATCCCGGACCAGGCGCACGGCATCCGTCATCGAGGTGGCGAGTTCGCCGACCGCGATCGGAACGGGCGAGGATGCGCGCACCTCCGGCAGTCGGTCCCAGAGTTCCGGCGCGAGGACATCCTCGAGGAAGAACAGCCGATAGGGTTCAAGCCGCCGCGCGAGGAGGACCGCCTGCTTGGGCGTCAATCGCGAGTGGGAGTCATGGAGGAGCTCGATCTCTTCGCCCAGCTCGGTGCGCGCGCGCTCGAAGAGTTGGGGCGTGGTGCGCAAGTACTCCTGCACACTCCAGCCCACAGGATAGGGCGAGTCGGTGAATTCACCGGGGATGCTGGGCGTCCCATAGCTGCCGATTCCATGTTGGGCGACCTGCAGCCTCACATGCCTCCAGCCACGCTCCCGCAGCTCGGCCGCCTGATCGATGGTCGCCTCGATCGTTGCCCCACCCGCGTGCAGATACGTGTCGGCCGCAGCTCGCAGTTTTCCCCCGAGGAGCTCGTGCACAGGCATCCCGGCTCGCTTGCCCGCGATGTCCCACAGCGCCATGTCCAACCCCGAGAGGGCGTTGTTGCTCACCGGTCCCTCCCGCCAGTACGCGGAGAACCTGGCGAGCCGGATGAGATCTTCGATGTCGCCTGGGAAGCGACCGATCACGAGTCTGGCAAGGTGATCTTCGACGAAGGAGACGACGGAGTGCCAGCGTTGTGTGAAGGTTGCACAGCCCAATCCGTAGAGGCCGTCGACGTTGGTGTCCACGCGCACGACCACGAGTGGGGTCCCCTCCGGAGCAGTAGCGATTGCACGCACGCCGGTGATGCGGATGCCGTCCCTGGTCTCCCAAGGTTGCGCGAAAGTGTCTGGTCTCGTCATGCGTCGAACCTTTCGTCTGGCCTTTCGTCTGGCCTTTCGTCGTGCACCGAATACTTCGGCGTGAATCCGAGGATGTCCCTCGCGCGGCTGGTGTCGATCAGTGGTTCACGTCCCGCGAGTTGGCCGTGCACCTCAACGCCGGGTGCGTACTCCCGCACCAGTTCCGCGGTCGGACGCGTCACCAGGGTGTCTGCTGCGGATAGGCCGACCACGACCGCGCCAGTCCACTCCGCCACAAGCGAGCGGTAGATGACTTCGGCCGCGTCTCGAAGGTCGAGGTATGACCAGCCCTCGCGCATCCGAGTCGCCGGGTCGAGCTCTGCCCGTTCGCTGATGCGGAGCAGTGCCGCAGCGGATTCCACGATCGGAAAGCGCAGCGCCGCAACATCGACTCCCCACCGCCTGGCGACCATCTGGGCGGTGAGCTCATCCGACTGTTTCGACAGCGAGTACCAGTCGTCGATGTCTGCTGGGATCTGTTCGTCGATCGGGAAGTACGCCGGGGCGACTTCGTGATGGTTCATCGGCACCCCGAACGCATTGATGCTCGAGGCGATGACGGCTCGGCGAATCCCGTGCTCGCCCGCCTGCGACAACACATTGAAGGTAGAGGTGACGTTCGTGCGGTAGACGTCGTACGGCTTCCCCGCATCGCGGTGAGGGATCGCCGCCAGATGCACGACCGCGTCAACACCCTCCAGAGCCTCGGTCACCGCATCGGGATCGGTGGCGTCGCCCACCAGCACCCGGTCCGCTCGAATCGGCGGATCGTTCTGGAGCGTGAGGGCGGTAACCCGGATTCCCCGGTTCATCAATAGTTCGGTCGCCGCGCGACCGATCCTGCCGGCAGCCCCCGTGACGAGGACGTGTGCTGGCGGCATCCTGTCTGTCACTATCCCTTGACCGCTCCGCCCAATCCGGCGCTTCGAAGGAACATCCCCTGGAAGATGATGAACAGCACGACCGGAATCAAAGTCGAGATCGCGAGCGCCGCAAGGTACACGTCAAGCTGAATGGCCTGCTGGAGCGACGGCAAACGCACGGAAAGCGGCTGGACGCCGGGATCGCGGAGCACGAGGAACGGCCACAGATAGTCCTTCCACGCGTTGATGATCGCGAACACGGAGATGACGCCGAGGATGGGTTTCGACATCGGCAGGACGACCGACCAGAACAACCGGAACGGACCTGCGCCATCCGTCTTCGCCGCCTCGAAGATCTCCCGGGGCAGATTGTTGAAAAACCGCGTGACGAGCAGGATGTTGAAGGCGTTGGCTCCCGCGGGCAACCACACCGCCCAATAAGTGTTGATGAGCGATTGGTTGACCAGCGGCGGATGCAGGATGGTCAGGTAGAGCGGGACCAACAACACGACCGCGGGAACGAAGAGCGTGCCCAGCACCAGCGCGTTGATGATCTTGCCGTACTTCGGTCGCAGGATCGCCAGCGCAAAGCCGCCGGTCGTTGCGACGAGGAGCTGGATGAACCAGGATCCAATCGCGATCCACAGGGTGTTCATGAACTGCACGCCGATGCCGACCTTATTCCAAGCGAGCGAGAGCGTGGACCAATCGACGCCATGGGGGAAGATGGCCATCGGATTCTGCAGGGTGTCCACCGTCGGAGTGATTGCCGATTTTGCCAGCCACAGCAGCGGTCCGAGACCCACGATGATCAGGAGCACGAGCAGGATGCCGTGGCTAATCCGCCAGGTCCACTTGATCCGCGGGCGCCGCCAGTCGTTGGGCGAGACGATGCCCCGATCCGGGGAGTCCTCAGGGCTCCGCCTCTTGTCGGGTTTTGCCAGGCGCGTGACGACCGGCGCGGCCCGCTCGGGTCCGGGGTCAGCGACGAGTTCTGTGGTCAGTGCGCCGGTGGTCAATTGTCACTCCAGGACTTGGTGATGCGGAAATACACGAACGAGAGGATGGCGAGGAAGGCGGCGAGCAGGATACTGAGCGCCGTCGCCGCTCCATAGTTACCGCCCAGGCTGTTTTCGAACGCGTAGCGGTAGATGAGTTGGAGGATAGTCACCGTCGCATTTGCGGGACCGCCGTTGGTGAACAAGAACGGCTCCAGAAACACCTGGGAGGTTCCGATGATCTGCAGGATCAGTGTCACGAGTAGCACTCCGCGCAGCTGCGGCAGCGTCACATGCCAGATCTTCTGCCAAATGGAGCTCCCATCGACCTCGGCCGCGTCGTACAACTCGGGGGCGACCCCGGTCAGCGCCGCGAGGTAGATGATGATGGTTCCGCCCGCGGCCGCCCACGTTGCTTCGAGCACGAGAGAGGGCATTGCACTGGTGGCGTTCTGGATCCAGGGCTGGGGGGCGATACCCACCCAGTGCAAAACGGTGTTGAAGACTCCGGTGGGGCTGGCGTCGTAGAAGAACTTCCACAGGAGCACCGCCACGACGGGCGGCACGACGACGGGGAGGTACGCGAGGGCACTGAAGAGGCCTTTCCCCCTTCTCACTTCACTCATCAAGACGGCGAGAATCAGCGGCAGCGGATATCCGAAGATCAGCGCAAGCAGGGCGAAGAGACCTGTGTTCCGCACGGCGGTCCAGAACAAAGGATCCTTGAAGACCTGAACGAAGTTGTCGAACCCGACGAAAGTCGCGGGCGTCACAAGGTTCGTGTGCTGCACGCTCATCACGACAGCCTCAACGATGGGGGTCCACGAGAAGACTCCAAAAACGATAAGAAGCGGCAAGAGGAAGACCAGATTGGTCAACCCTCCTCCGCGTACCCACGTCATCGGAGAGTAGCGCAGTTGGCGCTGCCGTTCGGGGCGTCGTTCCCGCCGCTCTGCGGGGCGTCGTTCCAATGTGGTCATGAGTGGTGCGATTCCTTATATAAGAGGATGCCGCGGATTGACGGAGGCCGATACCTCCGCCAACCCGCGGCGTTATGGTTAGTTTCCGGCGTCCACCAGCGCCTGGATCTGGGTGTCGACGCCCTTCAAGAGAGTGTCAACGTCTGCATTCTTGTCGGTCAGCACCGCCTGCACAACGGCATCCAACGCACCGTAGAGCTCCTGGGTGTTCTTGTTCGGCTCGGGCACGATCGGCTGGGAGAAGATCTTCGATGTGAACGGGGCCACATTGCTCAGTGGGATGTTCACCTCGCTCTTGATCCACTGCTGCTGCTGGTCGTAGGTCGCCTGGTCGAACACGGGCAGGGTCGGAACGCCAACCGGCTGGCTGCTCGCGGCGAGAACCTTCGCTGCTTCTACGGTCTGCGTCTTGTTGACGAGCTGCTGGATGTAGTAGAAGTCGATCCACTTCACCGCGGCGGCCTTCTGAGCTGCCGTCGACTTGACGCTGACGGCGGCGACGTTTCCACCGCTCAACACGCCGGCTGCCGAGCCCGTCAGCGGGAGCGACGTGAGCCCGTAGTCCTTCGGGGATACACCGTCGGTTGACACGAGCGAGGTGAGAACGTCAGATCCGCTCGGGTACATTGCGACCTGTCCTGCGCCGAATGCCTGGTTCATTCCGCTCCAGTCGAGCAGGAAGTTGCTCCCAGCCGCGTTGTCCGTCCAACGCACATCCTTGAGGAACTGGAGTGCGGCCTTGGTCTGCGCGTTATCGGTCTTGACAGTCGTCTTGCCTGAGGAGTTCGTCGTTTCGAGGCGCCCACCGCGAGCATACGTCGTCGTCGCCAGGATCCATCCGCCGGTGTTCTTCGACGTCATCTGCATGTAGCCGGCGACCCCCGGAACCTTCTCTGAAATGATTTTCGCGTCCGCGCGAACTTCATCCCAGGTTGTCGGTGGCTTGTTCGGGTCGAGGCCGGCCTTCTCGAAGATGGCCCGGTTGTACGACAACCCCATCGCGTACGGGCCGTACGGCAACCCATAAATCTTGCCCGAGGAATCCTGAGCGACACTGAGGACGTTCTTGTTGAACTTGTCGGCGTATGGAAGTGCCTTCACCTCTGTCGAGATGTCAGCCAGCTGGCCGTTCTGCAACAGGGTCTTCGAATCGGTGAACGGAACGTTGAATACGTCGGGAAGGGTACCGCCGGCGAGCTGGGTGGAGAAGGTCGGGCCAGTCCACTGGTATTCCTCGGACTTGACCGTGATATTGGGGTTGACCTTCTCGAACGCCTTGACGCGTGCGTCAAATGCCGCGAACGCCTCCTTGCTGCTTCCAGGAATCAGGCTGGCAACAGTGATGCTTACCTTTTCGTTGGATGCACTGGATGGACCCGCGGAGCAACCCGCGAATGCGATCACAGTCGCAAGCGCTCCCACGCTGGCGAACAGGACCTTTGTTGGTGACTTCATTGTCTTGCCTTTCTTGTTCGGGTAGTTCGAATGAGCGTTGCTCCAAGCGGCGCAGCGCTTCTCCTGTGGCTACTGCTGTGTGCGCAGCCACGCTGTGGAGTCTGGGGGAAGCCGTCCATCGTCGAGCGGCGAAGAGCTCAGCAGAACGACGGCGTCCGGGGGAAGAGCAAAGGAGTCGTCCGACAGGTTCGTGATGTTCAGAAAGTCGTCGCCGCGAGAGAAGGCGAGAACTCGGGCTGGACTGCCGAGCCAGGCGAGCTCGGGATCGGCAAGCGCGGGAAGCGCCGCCCGAATGCGCAGCGCATCGCGGTAGAGCCAGAGCATGGATGCCGGATCCCGCTCCTGGGCTTCAACGGTGAGCGAGGCCCAGGAGTCTGGCTGGGGCAGCCATGGTGCGACCGCGGACGATTCGCTGAACCCGAAAGGAGGGACACTTCCCGACCAGGGCAGCGGGACGCGACATCCGTCGCGCCCTGGATCGATCCCGTTGGAACGGAAGTGCATCGGGTCCTGCAGCACCTCTCTGGGCAGGGTCTCGACCTCGGGCAGGCCGAGTTCGTCGCCCTGATAGATGTAGAGCGTGCCGGGCAGGGCTGCGGTCAGGAGTGCCGCAGCCCGCGCGCGCTTCGTGCCGAGTGCAAGATCGGTCGGGATCCCGAAGCGCTTGGTCGCAAAGGCGAACGACGAATCTTCCCTGCCGTATCGGGTGACCGGACGGGTGACGTCGTGGTTGGACAGCACCCAGGTCGCCGGGGCGTGCACGGGAGCGTGCGCGGCAAGGGTTGTGTCGATCGATTCGCGCATCGCGATCGCATCCCAGCTTCGAGCCATGAAGTCGAAGTTGAACGCGGTGTGCAGCTCGTTCGGTCGGAGGTACATTGCGAAGCGCTCGGTGTCTGGAAGCCAGATTTCGCCGACGAGCACGCGCGTCCCCGGGTAGGAGTCGGCCAGTTCGCGCCAACTCCGGTAGATGTCGTGCAGCTCATCGCGGTCGGTGTTCGGGTGCTCGCCTGGCCGGGGGTTCTCCGGCACTTCGGGCAGCAGCGGGTCCTTGACCAGAAGAGCGGCCGAGTCGATGCGAATTCCCGCGACTCCGCGGTCGAACCAGAATTTGAGGATGTCCTCGTGCTCACGACGGATATCTGGGTGGTCCCAGTTGAGGTCGGGCTGTTCCGGGGTGAACAGGTGGAGATACCATTCGCCGGGCGTGCCATCCGGCTGGGTCGTGCGGGTCCAGGTATCACCGGAGAAGTTGGACACCCAGTGGGTCGGCATCTCGTCACCGTTGGGGCCGACACCCGGATGGAACCAGAAGCGCTTCCGCTCCGGGGAGCCGGGGGCTGCGGCGAGCGCTGCCTGGAACCACGGATGCTCGTTGGAGACGTGATTCGGAACCACATCAATGATCGTTCGGATGCCCAGATCAAGAGCTTCCCTGATCAGCGCCTCCGCGTCTTCCAGCCCACCGAAAGCGGGATGGATCTGCCGATAGTCGGAGACGTCATAGCCGCCGTCAGCCAGAGGTGAGGCGTACCAGGGAGTGAACCAGATGGCATCCACCCCGAGTGCCCGCAGGTATGGCAAGCGCGCCCGCACCCCCGCCAAGTCCCCGGTTCCGTCCCCATTACCGTCAGCAAAACTCCGGATGTAGACCTGGTAGATGACGGCGTTGCGCCACCAGAGCGCATCCGAATCTGAGGGAGAAATTGCGGTGCGCGTTGCCACCGCGGGCGCCTCGGTCGTTGACAGAGAGAAATCCACGTTGATATCCAAATCTGATGTCGAGCACCGCCAACGAAAGGAGCGGGGACAGGTTCAGAATCGCGTCGTCGCGTTCCCGATTGTCGACCTCAACGTAGCCTTTAGAACAAATGAATGCAAGAAGCTGACAAACGTAATTTACTTGCGCAAAATTGCGGAGAATTGCGCGTCGTTTGGGGCGGAGGCTAGCGACGAACGGGCGAGGTTGAGCGGCGCACGACGAGTTCTGGCTCGAAGAAGAGCTCATCGGAGATGGCAGAGTCGCTGGAAATCTGGCGGATGAGCAGCTCGATGACCATCCTGCCCATCGACTCGATTGGCTGGCGCACCGTCGTGAGGGCCGGTTCGGTGCAGTTCATCAGTGCGGAGTCGTCGTATCCCACCACCGAGACATCGTCTGGCACTCTGAGCCCAGCTCGTCGGATAGCCCGAATCGCACCGAGCGCCATCGGGTCGCTTGCGCAGACGATCGCCGTCACGCCTCGAGCGAGAAGTTTGCTCGCGGATGCCTGGCCTGCCTCGAGTGAGTACAGGGAGTGCGCGACATCCAACTCATCGATCGGAATGCCCCAGGACTCTGCCAGGCTGCGCGCGGCAGCGAGCTTGCGTTGGGACGGAATGTGGTCCTGCGGGCCAACGAGCAGGCCGATTCTCGTGTGACCGAGTTGCCGCAGGTGGTCCATTGCGAGCTCGGTCGCGACCGCGTCGTCGCTGGAAACGGTGGCGAATCCGAAGTCTGCGATCGGCGCATTGACCAGGACCGTCGGAAGGTTGACCTCCCGCAGTCGCTCGTAGTGTTCGTGGTTCGCATCGCGCTGGGCGTATGCGCCCCCGAGGAACACCACACCGGATACGCGCTGCTGAAGCAGGAGATCTACGTAGTCCGCCTCGGAGACACCGCCGGCCGTCTGGGTGCAGAGAACCGGCGTGTAGCCGTTCTGGGCGAGCGCACCCCCGATGACTTCGGCGAAGGCCGGGAAGATCGGGTTCTGCAGTTCCGGCATGACGAGGCCCACCAGGCGCGCGCGCTCCCCGCGAAGCTTGGTTGGCCTCTCGTAACCCAGCACGTCCAGCGCCGTCAGGACAGCTCGACGAGTGCGATCGGACACGCCTGGTTTCTCGTTCAACACACGGCTGACGGTTGCTTCGCTGACCCCGACCTTGACGGCGACTTCGGCTAATCGTTTCGACATGACGCAATCATATGAAGCCTTGCGTAAAAGCAAAACATTTTTTGACATATTTACGCAAACAATTGACTACTCGGCATTGCGACCGCGTGTTTGAAGCAGGTCCGCCCGCGCGATCAAGTGGCAATCTGGTGGAATACTCGACGCATGATCACCGAACATGCGCTGTTACCAGTTATCCCAGGCAAGGAAAATGACTTCGAACTAGCGTTTATCGAGGCCCGGCCGATTATCGCTTCGATGCCAGGCTTCCGGAACCTCTCGCTGTCGCGCTCAATCGAGTCGCCAAGCAACTATCTTCTTCTCGTCGAGTGGGAGAGGCTCGAAGACCACACGGTGGGATTCCGGCAATCAGAACAATACGAGGAGTGGCGCACCCTTCTGCACCACTTCTACGACCCCTCCCCGATCGTGGAGCACTACACGGCAGTCCTATAGGACGCGGGCGGCGATTCCACAGATCAGGCTGTTGTCACCCTGGCCCCGCACGGTCACGGTCGTGGAGCCCCCACGGACCCGACGATTCTGAACTGATCCACATCCACCTTCCTCTGTATGGACTGTGGGGGTTCAGAAAGGCAGCTGGGAGGAGGCGCGTGACCGCACACGTTCGATGATCTTGGCAACTTGTCAGAGAATTCGGGTTCGGTCGCATCCAACTAAGAACCTCCGGCAAGTGGATTCGTTCGGCGACTATCAACGACCTCGTAACACATCCATTAACGATCCAATGAAACCATGCGCCGCCAGTTACTCTTTGGTCGCGCCCGCCAGCATTCCTGAGACGAGAGCCCGCTGCGAGAAGAGGAACAGCACCAGCACCGGCAGGATGGCGATGATGATCGCGAGCGCCAGCTCCGGGCTCGTGATGTTGAGCCCCTTGCCCGCGACCGGGTTGAACGAGGGTGTCGAGGACAGCAGCTGGTTCAAGCCGACCTGGATCGGGAACTGTTCGCTGTTCGGCAGCACCAGGTATGGCAGGAAGAAGTTGTTCCAGTTGTTCACGAAGCTGAAGAACGCGATCAGTCCCACAACCGGCTTCGCGAGCGGCATGGCGATCCGCCAGAACACCTGCCACTCGTTGCAACCGTCGATACGGGCGGCCGAGAGCAGGTCGCGCGGCATACTCGTAGCGAAATAGATGTACACGAGATACACGCCGAACGGGAAGAAGGAGAACGGAAGGATGATCGACCAGACCGTCCCGATCAGGCCGAAGAGGTTGAGCTCGAGGAAGGTGGGCAGCACGAGCGCGGCCGACGGCATGATCATCACGACGAGCGTGACGCTCAACAGCAGCTTGCGGCCACGGAACCGAGTGAGCGCTAGCGCGTAGCCCGCTGGCACGCTTGTCAGGAGCGTGAGGATGAGCGAGCCGATCGAGTAGACCGCCGAGTTCTGCAACCAGACGAAGATCGCCCCGCCCTGGAACGAAGCGAGGTGCTGCCACGCCAGGCCCAATTGACTGAACGAGCCGAACGACAGCGGGAACTGGGAGACGAGTTCGCCGGCGGTCTTGGTCGGTGCGAGCAGCAACCAGAGCACCGGGAGCACGAAGAACACGACGAGCAGGGCGAGGATCACCACCACGATCGCGACGGAGACGAATCGAGAAACGCGGCGCTCCCGTGGGTATGCCGCGCCGAGGTCGAGAGAAGAGGTGGTCATTCGTCATCCACTTTGAACAAGCCCGAGCGGGTCACCAGGATGGCGGCGACGATCAGGCCGAGAGCGAGCAGGAAGATTGAGATCGCAGCGGCGCCGTTGAAGTCGCCATGCTGGAAGGCGTACACGTACGCCAGCTGGTTGGGCGCCCAGGTCGGGCTGACCCGGCCGAGGCTCGCCGTCTGAAGCAACTGCGGCTCGACGAAGAGTTGCGTGCCCGCTGCGAAGGCGAGGATGGACTGGTACACGATCCACTTGCGGATCATCGGGATCTGGATGTGCCAGGCCGACTGCCAGGGACCCGCGCCATCCATCCGGGCCGCTTCGAGCACTTCTTCAGGGATGTTGTTCAGGGCGCCGTACATTACGACGATCCATCCACCAGCACCGGTCCAGAAAGCGATCAGCACGAGGATGACCGGCAGGTTGGCCGGCGCGAGCACCTGTGCGAACGAGCCGAAACCGAGCGCGCGCAACAAGCCTGAGGCGGGGCTCACGTTCGGGTCAAGCATGAAGAGCCAGACAAGCACGCTGGCCACACCGGCCAGGGCACCTGGGATGTAGTACAGGAAGCGGAACACGGCCGCGAGGCGTGGCTTCATCCGCGCTCGCAGGATGACCGCGACGAGTGTCGTGAGCACGATGACGAGGACGAGCCACATCACCAGGTAGATGAAGATGTTCAGGAAGGCGGGACCGAACCGGTAGTCCTGGACCACCTTGACGAACTGATTGAGGCCGGTGAACTGGCCCTGGTCGTTCGTGAACGCGAGGTAGACCGCATACACCGTGGGGATGATGCCGAAAACGATGAGCAAAATCGTGTATCCGGAAACGAAGAGGTATCCGGCCAGGCCGGCCCGCCGCCGCGGAACTCCGCGACGGCGAGCCTGCTTGGAAGTGACGAGCGCTGCTACACGCTCGGTCTCAACTGTTGTCATTTTGTGGTGACCGTGTATCCAACCTGCTTCGCCTCATTGACAATGGCGGTCTGCCAGGCGGGGAGGGTCTCCGTCAGCGTCTTGCCTGCGGTGAGTGCCGGAAGCACAACGCTCGACCAAGCGGTGGCGTCGCTGAACTTGGTGTTCGACCATCCGGTCCACACCTCGTCAGCCGCCTTCTGGAACGGGCCGCTGATGTCGCTGGCGAAGTAGTCCTTGTTAGCCGGGTTCGCCAGCCACGCCGTTGCACCCGGCGAGTACGCGGGGTAGGTCGGAGCGTTGGTGAGGTTAGCGTTCGAGGTCGTGAGCCACGTGGCCACGGCGGTTGCCGCCTTCAGGTTCTTGCTGTGCGACGACACCATCCAGACACCACCACCGACGTTGCCCGTGTATGCCGACGACTCGCCAGCCCACGTCATCGGGTTGGCTG
>JAVECW010000150.1 GCA_030841285.1 Microbacteriaceae bacterium | reverse complement strand
TCTCGGCGAGCGTCTCCGTCTCATTCTTGGTGCGGACGAACACGATCATTCCCTCGAAGTTCTCCACCTCGAGGATGCGGGTGAGCGCGTCGACTTTCTGCGGGTAGGACACCATCAGGTAGCGCTGCGTCGTGTTCGCGGAGGTCGTCGTCTTGTTCTTGACCGTGATCTCTTCAGGGTCATGCAGGTACTTCTTCGAGATCCGTCGGATCTGTGCGGGCATCGTGGCCGAGAACAGCGCGACCTGTTTGTCGTCGGGAGTGTCGGCGAGGATCGTCTCGACATCCTCGGCGAACCCCATCTTGAGCATCTCGTCGGCCTCATCGAGCACCAGGTACTTCAGCTCGGACAGGTCGAGGGTGCCCTTCTCGAGGTGGTCCATGATGCGACCCGGCGTGCCGACCACGATGTGGACACCGCGCCGCAGCGCAGAGAGTTGAACACCGTAGCCTTGACCGCCGTACACGGGCAAGACGTGGACGCCGCGCACGTGCGCGGCGTACTTCTCGAACGCCTCGCAGACCTGCAGAGCGAGCTCGCGCGTGGGGGCGAGGACGAGCGCCTGGGGGCTCTTCTGCGACACATCGAGGCGCGAAAGGATCGGCAAGGCGAATGCTGCGGTCTTCCCGGTGCCCGTCTGAGCGAGGCCGACGACGTCGCGCCCGGCGAGCAGCAGAGGGATGGTCGCGGCTTGGATGGCGGATGGAGTCTCGTACCCGACATCCTTCAGCGCCTTGAGCACCGCGCCGTCGAGCCCAAGCTCAGAGAATGTCTTCGCTTCGTGGGCAGTGTCTGCCTCGCTTGGCAGTGTTTCCGGGGCCGTCATGCTACCAACGGTAGTACTTCGAACTGTAGAGGCCGGACCTTCGACCAGCTCAGAGCGAATGGCCGGGGCTCGATCGGGGCTGCTGCGCTGTCGGAGGTCTTGGCATCTGGCCAGTGCCATTCGACGCAAGAGGAATTAAAGCATTGCTCTAGCCAGCCCGACCGCCCGACCGCTACCGTGATAGCCAGCCGTTCCCCACGGCAACGGCTCGCGACGTTGCGGAGGTGCCCGATGGCCAGGAACCTGGTGGTCTGTTTGGATGGCACCGGCGCCCAGCCCCGCGCCAAGGGCGACTCGAACGTCATCAAAGTGTTCGGGATGCTCGATCTCACCGATCCGGCAAAACAGGCCGCGTACTACGACCCGGGCGTCGGGACCTTCTCGGCACCCGGCGCGTGGACACCGCTGGGCCGCGCAATGACGCGCCTCGGCGGCCTCGCATTCGGGATCGGCCTGCGCCAGAACCTTGGAGAGGCTTACACCTGGCTGATGCAGGAGTGGCAGCCAGGCGACCGCATCTTCCTCTTCGGCTTCAGCCGCGGCGCGTACACTGCCCGCGCACTTTCGGGGATGCTGAGAGCGATCGGCTTGCTGTATCCGGGTTCCGAGAATCTCGTTCCGTATGCGGTCGCCGAGTTTGCGCGAAAGGCTGGCGAAGAAAACATCGACTGGGCCGCGATCCACAAGTTCGCTGGAACCTTCGCACGCAAGACCGCGGGCCGCAGCACGGTGCCGGTCGCCTACCTGGGCGCGTTCGACACGGTGAAGGCCGCCGGCTTTCTGCGGTGGGACATCAAGTGGCCATACACGCGCCAGCTCACGAACGACGCGCGGGTGCGTCATGCCGTGTCGATCGATGAGCAGCGCCGCCCGTTCCGCGAGTACCTCGTCACGCCCACCGACAAGTCCAGGCTCGAGGAGGTCTGGTTCGCTGGCGTCCACACGGATGTTGGCGGCACTTTTGAAGACGATCCGCGCCTGTCGGCCGTGTCGCTCAAGTGGATCGTCGAGGGCGCCGTCGAGGAGGGCATGATTGTCGACCCCGACTACTACGCCAACGTGTGCAGCATCACCGCCGACAACGCACGCGGACTCGTACACAAGAACCCATGGATCTACAAGATCTTCATCGACCGGCGTCGCCCGATTCCGTTGGATGCAGTGGTGCATTCCAGCGTGCGAGCCCGGATGGAGGCGCCCGGCAGATACGCGCCGAGTGTTACGAGCAGCACCCGATGGGCCGACCCGGAGTGGACGACCCTCCGACCGCTACCTGGTCAGGCCGCGCCGGTCGCCGCACAGCCTACGAAACCGTGAAGGTCACCTGACTCCAGAGCAGGTCGGGGTGCACCTCGACCTGCGGTGGCTCCGCGACAGGGGCATCCGCACGAATCAGGTGCGTCCCGTGCTGGGCCAGGGCATCCAACAGTTCCGTCTTCGGTATCGTGTCCCGCCACTTCTTGACGAGCCCCCACGGCAGCATCGCGTAAGCGCCGTCGCCGAGAATCGACTCGACGAACCGCTTCGGAGTCGCGTTGTGCGAACCGTGATGCCCGATCTTGTAAAAGACCACATTGCTCACGAGAGCCCGCGCCTCCTCATCAGCGAGCACGTGCTCCCAGGCGCCCTCCTGGGAGTCGCCGACGAACAGCAGCCGAGTTCCGGCGACATCGAGCACGAAGTAGACGCTCGTGTTGTTGACGGAGCGCTCCAGTACCGCGGCCGCGCCGAGAAGCTGGTCATCGGCGCTGGCCAGCCGCGCGATGCGCAGCGACGCTTGGGCTTTGATCAGCTCACCAGGCAGTTCGCCGACCTCGTTGCCCGGCACTTGGTATAGCGGGGCGAACAGCGAGCGCATTGAAGTAGCATCCGGGGACTTCACCGGGCCGGCCTGAAGCCATTGCGCCGACGCAGGCGGATCCATCATCTTCAACTGGTTCGGGTCGCGTGACGGCCCGAGGATGTGGATACGTACGCCGGCGATCGGCGTTTCGATCACGTTGCTCCGTCCATCCGGGTTCGGCACATAGGTGATCTCAGGGTCGTTGTGGAAGTGGCGGCCGTTGCGATTCATCAGCCTGTCCGTGGCATCCGAGTTGCCCATCGAGTTGATCGCGAACGAGTTGGCGAGCGAGAGCGCCCCTGTCCAGCCCCCATCGTCGTGGTCGCCCGCAGCGGCCTCGATGAGACCGTGGAGCTTGGTGGCCGTGTCCAGGAGCGAATTGCGTAGCGCCTGCGCATCCGCGTCGTCAGTATTCTCGACGAATGGGACGATGACCCGACCGACATCGACGGCCTCCCAGGCGTCGACGGCGAACCCGCTGATGTGGTCTTGATGGTGATGGGTGGCGACCAGCACATCCAGTCGAGGGGGTGAACCTGCCGGCGTCACCTCGATCAGATCGGCGATCACCAGGTCGACGACGTCGGCAATCGTGCGCGCGACGCCGCCGATCTGGGCGTGGCCCTGGCTGTGGACACCGCAGTCGACCAACATCCGCCAAGACTGGTCGCCGCGGGTGACGGAGACAAGGAAGCAGTCACCGAACCCGACGTTGTACATGCGCACGGTGACGCTGGTTTCCGTGGTCACGTCAGACATGGCTCGCCTCCTCGGCCGGCTTCGCCGCGGGCGGCGCCGGAGTCGGTGCTGGCATCTGTCTGGGCATTTCCTGGTCGGCGTGTAGCCGGGCGAAGCTGAGTCGCAGCAGCGATGGCTGGCCGCTCCACACTGCCAGCGCATCCGTCCCTGACACCTGATCACTCCAGTCTTGCAGCCGCTTGGCTCGCTGCAGGCCGAGCTCGTTGCAGGTGCGCGCGAACTCGCGGACCGCGTCGGGCTGGTCCTCGATGGTCACCGGATCACCCAGCGCTTCTGGGTGGACGAGCGGAAGCGGCTTGACCACCAGGTTCATCACTTGGCCATCGGCCCGCGCGATCACCGTCGTACCGGCTCGAATCGCCACGCGCTTACCGCGGCCGAGCGTCTGATCTTCGAGCTCTTCGTGCCGCTGGGCGAACTGGGCAACCACGATGGGGCGTGGCTGCAAGTCGGACGCCTGCACGTACACGGCATGCACGCCGACCAATTCGAGAGGCAGATCCGGATCGAGTCCCAATTCGTAGGCATGGGCGATGCCCCAGTGCTGGAGCGCGAGCGCCGCGGTTGACGTGGCACGTCGCAAGCCCCCACCGGGGCTGTCTGGCGCTTCCAGCTCCGTGTTCCAAAGTTTTGCACTGCTCGTCGACGCCTCTCCGGCAAGGTCGAGATCCTGGGTGGCCGCGAGGATGAGCGGCGCGAGGTCTACGCGATGCCCGCCCCCCACCAGACGGAGCGGAACTACGGGCGTCGCCAGTGTCAGGGCTTCCTCGGCAAGCGACGAGACCGACGCGGGGTAGATACCGCGACGGCGCAGCGCCTCGACCAGCTTGGCGCGCAACTGCATCGCGTCGTCGGGAAAGAGCGTACGGTCCGAGGTCACGATCGCGCGCACGACATCCCCGAATGTGACGTCCACGACCGGCAGGTAATCGAATGCGCGCACCACCATGCCCAGCAGGCGGTCGGCGTTCTTGATGGCCTCTTTTGTCACGAGCTTCACGAGGTCAGGGGGGAGTGCGCCCGGAGGGAGCACGCCGCTGCCCCCCGTAGCGAGCCGCCGCAGGTCGGCGATCCTGGTCAAATATGTATCGAGGAATGCATCGAAGACAGCCGCGACGAAGCAGGCGCCCCGCTCGTGGGGTTCCGTCGCCGCGAGGAATCGGTCGGGCGTTCGAGGTGAGCCGAGCGCCGAGCGAAGCGCTGCCCCGCGTCCGGTTGATTCACCGAACTCGAGGGCCAGGTCGAGGAGGGCCGAGCCCTGCTGCAAATCTGTGCTCGAAGTGGCTACCGCCTCGGCGACAACCTCCGGGAACAGGAAATGGTGGAAAAGTGCGACCAGGTCGGCGAATGCCTCGTGCCATGCGAACACATCCGGATTCGTCGGCTCCGAGAAGTACTTGCGCAGCCGGTGCACGATTGCGTGGGTCACCTCGTGCGTCACGACGTCGACGGAAAGGCAGGTGAACATCACCTGGCCGGGAAGGTTCGCCCCGGGGTCACGCTGGTCAGCCCGATAGTAGCCGAACAGCACTGCGCGCCGCGTCGGGTCGAAGAACGCATTCCGGTCTTCGAACGCGTGCGGAACGATCCGAAGCTCGTGGCCACCGCGCCATCGAAATCGTCGGCCGCCGAAGCGTTCAAAGCGCTCGATCACGCTCATCGCCACGGCATAGACGACCTGCTGGTGGGTACGCGGATCACTTTCGGACGGCCGGAGGCCGCCGCGTGCCAGTATCGCCGGATCGTTCAAGTCGAGAGGGCGGTACCAGGCATCATGTGTTGCGTCGTAGTCGACCACCTGAACGAGCTCGCCCGACGGACCCGGCTCGAGGTCAGACTCGAAGGGAACGTCGAGGCTGAGAAACCGACCGCTGAGCCGAGTCGACATCGGGTCGAATGCGTAAACGCGCAGGGGACGGCGGTTGGGCAGTCGCAGGGGCGGCGAGTTGCGATTCTCTAACACCATTGCGTGCCCCCTTTGGCTCGCCGCCGCCCCCGAGCACACGCGCTGTATGAGTTTCGCTCAAGACGTCCTGAAACGATCATCCCGCTTCGACGGGGCTGTGGGAAGAGGGGAGACAGGGCTGGCGTACTGGGAGCTTGATCGAAAGGGACTCATCGCCCGCCGCGACGACAACCTCTGAAACCCCATGAAACCCGATTTCCGGTTCCTCAATATGACGGAAGCCTCGGCAACGAAAACCGGCGGCCCTGCTACTTGGACTACGCCGATCTTTTCCTGACGAACGTGATGGCGTTCAACTCCACCGATGTCATGCCCATGACCATGAGCCAGGATGCTGATGGGCCGGTGCGCCGCGCCATCGCCGAGAATACCCTTTAGGACCTACGCAAGCTCGATGCTGTCCATGCTTGGCCTGGCAGCGAGCCTCTTCGTCGAACCAAGAAGACAAACTTCGTAGGACTTTCGGCACTCGTTCCCAGCGCCCGGCACGGCGACACTTGACCTAGAGGCCAAACCGGAAGGGGCGAGACCATGATGAAGAGCACCTGGATGCGCACGCGGAAGCTGGTGCGGAGAACGCTGGTGTTCCTCCTGGCGTTCGGCGCGCTCAGTGCAATCGGGGGGGCGGTGGCGCTCCTGCTCACGAACGGCCTGGGGATGCCGTTGGCGATGTTGGACGGCAGTCCCTTCTCGTCGTTCGTCATCCCCGCCCTCTTTCTGCTCGTCATCGTCGGAGGCACCCAAAGCCTCGGCCTGACGCTTCTTCTGCGGCGGGATTCGTCGGCGCTTCTGTGGTCGTCAGTGGCGGGCTTCGGCATGACGATCTGGATCATGGTCGAGACCGTGGCGATTCAAGGTTTCAGCGCGCTACAGGCCGTTTACTTCACGCTCGGCATTCTGCAACTCGCCCTCGTGATCGGCGTGCTCTGGATCGACTCGCGGTCTTCTGAAACCTCCCGCATCAATTCCCGCATTGAGCACGCCGCACAGACCTGATAGACGAAGACGGGTTTCTGCAGACAAGGAGGGCCGCCTGCCGATGTGGGAGGATGCCGCCGTGACCGATCAACGCGAACGCCGGATGCTCCTCGATACCGCTGCGCTGTACTTCCGTGCGTTCTACGGTGTGCCAGACACCGTGCACGCGCCGAACGGGACACCCGTGAACGCCATTCGCGGGCTGCTCGACATGATCGCGCGGCTCGCTACTGAGTTCCAGCCGACAGAAATCGTGGCCTGCTGGGACGACGACTGGCGACCGCAATGGCGTGTGGATCTGATCCCCAGCTACAAGACCCACCGGGTCGCCGCGGTGCAGCCAGAGGATGCGGTCCCTCAGATCGAGGTGGTTCCCGTCTTGCTCACACCGCAGGTCGCGGTCATTCGTGAAGTGCTCGGGGCGCTCGGAATACCGGTGATCGGCGCCGCGCATCACGAAGCAGACGATGTCATCGGCACGCTGGCGTCGCATGCCCCGATCCCCGTGGATGTCGTCACCGGCGACCGCGACCTCTTCCAGCTGATCGACGATTCCCGCGAGGTGCGGGTGATCTACACCGGTCGCGGGATGTCGCGGCTCGAGATTCTGACGGATGCCACGCTCGAGACCAAGTACGGAGTCACCCCAGTACAGTACGCAGACTTTGCGGCGATGCGCGGTGACGCCTCGGATG
The DNA here is from genome assembly GCA_030841285.1 of Microbacteriaceae bacterium. Lineage (GTDB taxonomy): Bacteria > Actinomycetota > Actinomycetes > Actinomycetales > Microbacteriaceae > JAUZGC01. Next base: position 27,922 of record JAVECW010000150.1, on the reverse strand, counting down.
GCCTGCCCGGTGTGGCCGGCGTGGGGGAGAAGACAGCAGTCACGCTCTTATCCACCTTCGGCAGCCTCGATGGCATCGTCGCAGCGGCCGCGGACCCGGCATCCGGGATGGCGTCGCCCATCCGGGCCAAGATCCTGGCGGCCGCCGACTACCTGGCGGTGGCCCCGGCGGTCGTGAAGGTTGTCCGCGACCTCGAGCTGCCTGAGTTCGACGCCCGCATCCGTGTGCACACTCGCGAGGCGACAGCCGAACTGGATCGATTGTCCGCCGACTGGGCGCTCGGGTCATCGATGAAGCGCGCTCGAGATGCCCTGGGCGCATTGGCCTAGCGCGACTCTCAATCACCCGAAATCGCTTAGTGCGAGTACCGTGCACACCATGAGGCGGCCCGGCAGGGTCACCGAACTCGCAGAAAGAGGTGAATCGCATGGATGCCACCGGAATCACGATACTGATCATCGCCGTGCTCGTTGTGATCGCCATCGTCATCGTGGCCTCGGTCATGGTCCGCCGGCGCAAGGAGGAATCGAACCGGCGTAAGGCAACGGAAATCCGGCAGAGCGCGCAGGACGACGCGCTTGCCGCGCGGGAGCGCGAAGCCAAAGCGGCACGAGCCTCCGCCGACGCAAAGCAAGCGGAGGTGGATGCCGAGCGATTGCGTCGCGAAGCCGCCGCGCGCAACGACGACGCCCAGGCGGCGCGGGTGCGCGCCGACGAACAGCTCAATGAAGCTGATCGCATCGACCCTGACCTCGACCGGGAGTCGGAGAAACACCAGGCGCCGGTCATCGACGATGGGCGAAACACGAATCCGCCGCGGTAGAAGGTACATGATGAACCCGGGAAGGAGGTGGATCGGATGGCCACAACCGGTCGAGCGCGAGTGATCGTTCGAGAGGGGCCATTGGGCTTCATCTTTCTGTTGGCGTATGTCGGAGCCGCCATCTACTTCGTCTCAGTGTCGGATGGCTCATTCTGGGGTGTCGTCGTTGGGTTGCTCCAGGCGATCGTCTGGCCTGCATACGTGGTGTACCACGTGTTGCAGCTGATCGGCGCCTGAGCAGGGGACCGAGAGTCAGCGATGGCAATCGAGGTGCGACCCGCCACGGTGTTCGAGGACGTGAAGGCGACGGTCGGTCCAAGGCGGCCCGATGCGAACGTGTGTTGGTGCCTGAGCTACCGCATTCCCTCGAAGGAGAATCTCGCGCTACAGGGCCCAGCGCGCGGCGAATTCGTGCAAAGCCTGTGCCGGCAAGACCCGCCGCCCGGCGTGCTCGCTTACGACGGCGACGAGGTGGTCGGTTGGGCCGCCGTGCATCCGCGCGCCGACACGAGCTTCGCCCAGAGCCGCAAGATCCCACACATCGACGACCTCGATGTGTGGTCGGTGTGGTGCATCCGAGTGCGGCCCGGACATCGCGGTGAGGGAGTCTCGCACCACCTGCTGGCAGGCGCCGTCGAGTTCGCCCGCGACAACGGGGCGTCCGCGATCGAGGGATATCCGCTCGATAACGAGGGCAAGAAGATCGACCTCACAATGGCCTACGTCGGCACACGAAAGCTATTCGAGCGAGCTGGATTCGCGAAGGCGGCCGACACTGACTCCGTGCTGAACGGATTCCCGCGCGTGCTCATGCGGCTCGACCTCCGTTGAGCGCGACAAATCGCCGGGCGCCTGGGGTACGCAGGTGGACCGTACCGGTCGTCGACGACAGCCCTCATGATCGCCCGATCTGCCGCTATGCCACCCGATTTTCGGAGAGTGAATATGCGACGACCATCGCCGCGAGCGTCTTCGCAGTGGCTGCTGCTTTGGGAGAGTTGTCCATCTGGGCCGCGGTGACGGCCCCGTCATACAGGATCACCAGCTGATCGGTGAGCTTTTGCGTGTTTCGCACGTCCAGAGCTGCGACGAGATGACCGAAGAGCTCGTGCAGCCAGGATCGAAAGTTCGCGGCGGCCCTGAGCTCCGGCCCCCCGACCGGCGCTTCGGCGACAGCGTTCATAAAGGAACAACCGCGGTATCCGGGATCGGAAAACAACGTCTCAAGTACGTCGAACACGAGAAGGATCTTCTCGCCAGGATCTTGCGTTTCAGTGAGTGCCCCGTCGATGCGAGCCGTCCATGCGGCGTGGCGCCCGAGCAGGTACTCCCTGATCAGCTCATCCTTGCCGCCAAAGTTGTAGTAGAGCGATCCCTTGGCCACGCCCGCCTTTTCGATGACGCGATCGATGCCTACGGCATGGACGCCCTCGTTATAGAAGAGCTCATCCGCCGCAGCCAGAAGCCTCTGCCGCGGCGACACCTTCTTTGTATCTACTGCCTTCTCAGCCATCCCCACATTCTATAGGACCGATCTGTCTAAAAGAGTGATGCAATTCACTTGCATTCTTATACAGATCGGTCTAATCTCGACATTACTTAGACAGACTGGTACAAAAAGATCGTCACGGTTACCAAGGAGCAAGAAATGTCGGAAACACAGATGAAAGACCTCGAAGGCCAGGTCGCGCTGGTTACCGGAGCAACCTCGGGCATCGGACGAGCGGTCGCCTTCCAACTCGCTGCCCAGGGGGCGACCGTGCTGGTCCACGGGCGAGATGCGGGCCGAGGAACACAGGTCATCGAAGAGATTGAACTCACCGGCGGACACGCGCGCTTCGTGGCCGCGGATATCAGCACAACCGAAGGCGTCGGGAAGCTTGTGGATGAAGCCGGTGACGTTGACATCCTTGTGAACAACGCAGGTTTCGCTTGGGCAGGCGCCTCCGTCGATCTTGATGCCGAAAAGTTCGACGCGTTGTTCGATGCCAACGTCCGTGCCCCATACCTCCTCGTTTCGGGCTTCGCACCGGCGATGGCCGCCAAGGGGAGCGGCAGCATCATCAGCCTCGCCAGCATGGCGGGACTCATCGGTCTGGTCGGCCGAGCCGCCTACGGTGCCACGAAACTCTCGCTGGTGGGACTCACCCGCTCGTGGGCCGCGGAGTACAGCCCGCGTGGCGTGCGCGTGAACGCGATTGCGCCCGGACCGGTCTACACCGCATCCGATCCAGCGAGAATCAAGGCGCTTGGTGAGACCACCCTTCTCGGTCGTGCCGCTCAGCCCGAGGAGATCGCAAACGTCATCGGGTTCATCGCCTCACCTCGTGCGAGCTACGTGACCGGCGCGGTCATCTCGGTCGACGGTGGCCGAACCGCAATTTAGCTCTCACGTCACGCAGAGCGATCAACCGGTTTGAAATCAACACTAAGGAGAACCCGAAATGCCAATGATCGACGTTTACGCAACTGTCGGCACTTTTGCCGACAAGCACCAACTGGCAAAGGACCTGGCCAGAACGCTGAAGACGATTGAAGCCGTTCCCGACATCCCACTGTTCCGGCAGAACACCGCTGGATTCATCCACGAACTGCCTAAGGGCGACCTCTCGAACGTGGACGGGGACACGAACTACGTTCGAGTGCAGGTGACTACCAACGCCGGCGCACTCGACCGCGACAAGCAGCTTGCCGTCGTCGAGCAGTTCACCGAACTCGTAGCGAATGCTGCAGCGGATTCGAGCCTGAAGGAGCGCACGTGGGTGCTGCTCACCGAGGCCATCCCGGGCGGGTGGGGCCTCGGCGGACATGCCAATACCAACGAGGATCTCGTTGCCGCAGCTCGCAAGCAAATTGGCGAGCTTCAGGCCAAGGCGGCACAGGCGTAGATCCTCTCAGTGTGTCCAGCGGGTGTTGACATGTTCGGACGCTGGCGCACACCTCAGCGAAATGACGACACAAACAGGCTTGGAATCGGGATGCAAGTCCTCATCAAGCCGGATGAGTCCCAGGGCGATGACGACTGGGCGGGGGAGCCGTCGGGAGCCATCGTCGCTCCCGTCGCAATTTCCAAACCGGATTGCGCTTCGAGAGCGCCGGGACGTGCCGCGGCGCTCTCGCGAGCTAGGCGAGGCGCGGGGGTACCGGATCTCCTTGGAGCGCATCCGCACCCTCGAGCAGTGCGGGCGCGTTCTTCATCACGTCGGGTCGCACCAGCGAGAGAATCACTGTGTAGACGATGCCCAGAAGGACCAGGCCGATCGTCAGCCAAGGGAGCGCGTCGAACGGTGCTGCCTGACCTGGGCGCAGGTCGCCCCACACCGGGATGGCGAGCACGATCAGTCCGACGATCGGAATCCCCACCCACAGGACGGGGTTTTTGCGCACTCCTGCCCGACGCAGCTTAACGAACTGCACGATCAGAGCAACGTTGGCCATGATGTACATGATGACGATTCCAAGGATCCCGAAAGTGCCGAGAAAGCCGGAGGCGGTCGCAGGATCGGTGAACGCCGTCGACAGGCAGCCGATGATGAGGCTCGGGACGACAAACGCGATTGCTGCGATCCACGGCGTCTGGAAACGGGCGTTGATCGACGCGAGACCCTTCGGCCACAGGCCGCCACGCGCGCCGGCGAAGATGACGCGGGACGTCTGCGTGTTCGCTGCGACGAATGAGCTCGTCACGCTCACCAGGAACACCCCGGCGATGATCGGCACAAAGATCGGCAGGAATCGGCTGGCGGCAGTTGCAAACGGATTTCCGTCAGCCGCGAACGCCTGGATGTGCCCGACGCCGAAAGCGGTCACGATGGCGTAGGACCCGAGCACATAGATGGCCCCACTCGCCACCACCGCTCCGACGACCGCGATGGGCACGTTGCGGCGTGGATTGCGTGTTTCCTCGGCAAGCGGCGCCGACGCCTCGAAACCGCCGAAGGCGAGCACGGCGAGACTGAACGCGAGGAAAACGTCAGACCCGCCGGTGCCGGTTGGCCACTCGAACGGCTTGGCCGACAGGCCTTCCGCGCCTCCCTGCGCCAGGATCGCCACGCTGAGCACGACCAGGACGACGACCTCGATCAGATAGAGCACGACCGTCACTCTGATGCCGAACTGAAGACCAAGGATCACCGGGACTGTCACGATCGCGCCATAGATGATCGTCGTGAGAACAACCACCGCCGCATTCGGCTTGGCCACGCCGAACAGGTTCTGAACGATGTAGCTGCCCACGAAGATGTAGATCCCACCGAACGCGATGATGTAGCCGACGATCGCAATGACGCCAGTGGCCGTCGCCGTCTTGGCGCCCATCGCGCGGCTGATGTACGTCACGAAGGAGCCGGCGCTCGGATAGAGGCTCGAGAACTGCGCGAGGCTGAGACCCGTAGCGACCATTCCGATCATACTGATCAGGAACACCAGTGGAACGGATGCACCCGCCAGTGATGCCATCACCCCTGTCGTGAAGAACAGATTGAAGGCAGGAGCGATTTGGGCCAGCCCGGGCATCATTACGCCGAGCAGACCGAGTTTCTTCGAGGTCAGTCCTTCGACGTTCTCGGGAGGTGTGGCTACATTCTCTGGTGATGTGGCGATTTCCATCAGTTGTTCCTTCCATGCTTGTGCAGGAAACCGATGAATGCGGAATTGAACTCATCGGGGTGTTCCCAGATGGCGCCATGGCCGCCGGGGGTGGTGACCCACGTCGAGCCCGGGATGAGCCCGTGAAGGTCGTGGGAAAGTGAGGTTGGGATGAGAATGTCGTCGTCGCCGGTGATCACAAGCGTCGGCATCGTCAGCGAGCCGAGCTTCGCGGTTTCGTCGTGATTCTGGATCACGGCTAGCTGGGCCAGATAGGCGTGGACAGGCTGGTCGAGGTAGCGCATTGCTGTCTCGAATCCCGCGAGCTCGTCTTCGCGCGTACGGAAGAAGTCCTGGGTGAACGCCCACAGAGTCACATCTCGCATGACGAACGGGACGCCCATGACCTGGGCGGCGTCGGCCCACATCGCGAACATCCTGGTGCAGAAGGGTCCGGGGGCCGCATACGTGTTCGCAAGAGTGAGCGAGATGATGCCGTCGGGATACGTGAGCGCGAACTTCTGCGCGATCATCCCGCCCATCGAGACGCCCATCACGTGGTATTCACTGAGACCGAGCTCGTCCGCCAGCGCCTTAGCATCGGCAGCCAACAGCTCAGCACTGTATGGGCCGGCCGGCTTCGAGGTCGCTCCAATTCCCCGGTTGTCGAATCGGACCACGCGGTAACCTGCTTCGAGCAGAGCCGTCGCCTGGTACTCCCAGGTCTCGAGGTCGTCGGCCAGGCCGTTGATGAGCAAGACGGTTTCGGGGCCATCCCCTTCGACGAGGTGGTTGATGTCGATTCCATTGATGTGCGCGGTGGGCATAGCTGCGGCTCCTTAGGGTTTTGCGGATTTCGGAGGTACTTGGTCGACTCGGTTATGGAGCTCTCGTAGAGTCTCGGCGGTCAGCGAGAAGTGTTCTTCGGCCTGCTTCGCCGCTTCTTCCGGATTTCGCGAAAGGACCGCTGCGGCGAGCGCAGCGTGCTGTTTGATTGCGCGCGAGCGAACGTCAGCGCTGTATGGTTCGGCCTCGAAACCGAGGCTGACGTCGCGTCGTATGCGCATGCTTAGGTCGGCCAGTTGGCTGTTGTGTGTCGCAGCGGCGATTGCTTGGTGGAATTCGAGGTCGGCAAGACGCGATGCGTCTCTGTCTTCGCTCGCCGACTCATAACCGCGGGTCCCCGCCTCGATGCGCCGAGCATCCTCGATTGTGTGCCGGACCGCTGCGGTCCGTGCTATCTGTTGTTCAATGAGGGACCGATAGTCGAGGGTGACCTCAAGCTGATCCCAGCCGGGTTCGAGTGCTCGCCGCACCATCGAGTCCGATGCCGGCCCCCATTGAGAAGTCACGAACGTGCCGCCGCTCCGTCCGCGTTGCACGACGACGTACCCCAGCGCGGCCAGGCGGGTGAGCGCCTCACGCACCGTCGTGGGGCTAACCTCGAGCAGCCGCGCAAGCTCCTGCACGGTCGGGAGTTTCTGCCCGACGACGAATTGCCCAAGCGCAATGGCCGTCACGAAGCGGTCTGCGATCCGGGCACCGGCTGTCTCTGCGACCAACGGCCGCAGCGCGCCGATCACTGCGTCGTTGTCGCGAGCCTTCATTGCGCTGTTCCATCCCGATACCACGCCAACAGGAAGCGGGCGACCGTCTTCGCGCATTCGACGATGCTGCTCAGGTCCACCGCCTCGTCCGCTCCGTGCATGTTGCGGGTGCGCGGGCCGTAAGCCAGAGCGGGCACGTTGAACTGGTTGAGGTAGAAGCGCGCATCAGTCGTAGATCCGATCGTCACCCGAGCCGGGGCGAAGCCGTGCGCGTCTTCGTGGGCATCGGAGAGGATTGCAACCACATCCGCTGCCGGGTCCTGCATGTATCGCTGAGCGCGGTATCCGGTGAGAGCAACCGACGGAGGATGTGCGGCAAGCCACTCGTCACCAGTGCTCGCTCGCTCGATTGCAGCACGCACCCGTGTAAGTGCGACGTCGCTGTCCCAGCTTGCGGGATGCCCGACGCGCACGTCCAGTCGCGCGGTTGACGGCACACTAGAGGCCCAGTCGCCGGCGTGGAACTTTCCGACATTGACGTTGTACGGATGCGCGATAGCACTGAACGCGGGATCGGAATCGGGACCGGCACTATGGTCTGCGTTCATCTGCTCCTCGAACCGGAGAAGCGCGTCGATGATCGGCAGGGTTGCGAGGATGGGATTCACCGATCGCTGGGCCGACTCCGCATGGCCGGACAGCCCTTCGATCTCGATCGAAATCCAGATGATGCTGATCCCGCCGAGCAGGATCTCGAGGTCTGTGGGCTCCAAAAGAAGGGCCGCGTCGCCGAGGTAACCCGCGCGGCCGGCCGCTAACGTTCCGTTTCCAGTCGCCTCCTCTTCGATCGCGGACACGACGGTCAGGCCCCCGGTCTGCCATCCCGGGTGCGACTGGTCGAGCGCCCAGATGGCCAGGAGGCCGGCTGCGAAACCGCCCTTCATGTCTCCCGCGCCACGACCGACCAGCCAGCCGTCGACGCGCGTCGGGGTGAATGGCGGACTCGTCCATCGAGACGGATCATCGGCGGGAACGACATCCATGTGCCCGTTGATCACTAGTGACCGACCGGCATTCCGGTCGCCGCGCTGACCGACAAGGTCGTATCGCCCCGCATACGAGAGTTGGGGAACGCCCGCGAACTCGTCTGCACCAATGTCGTCTGGGATGGCGAGGCGGGTCGTCGTGAATCCTGCGGCTTCCAACTCGTGCGCGAAGACCTCCTGCGCTCCGCCCTCGTGGCCAAGTGTGCTCGGTTGGGCGACGAGCCGTTCGAGCAGGCGGAAGGCGCGATCGGCCGCGACCTCAATGGCATCGTCGAGATCCATGGGAAAATCTCCAAAGAGTTAAACAACTATTGTTTAGTTGTTTAAATGCAAGGTAGCGATGCCGTGCGCCCGAGGGAAGACCCAGAAGGAGGATTTACCCACACGAAACAAAGCGCGAACTGCCGATCACAGCCAGAGACGCTGGAACGAGATCGAGGTGGTCCGTGGGGCTCGAGTGTGGTCCTCCCGAACATCCGAGCCCATCACGGGCGGCAGGTACCAGCCTTCCCCCATACCGGCCACCGATACTGAAGCTATGACGTCGATCGGGCCGGGGAGCGGTGCACTCCGCGCGCGGGAGATCGCCGCAGCCGCGATGCTGGCAGCGGCATCCGTCACCGTGGTTACGATCGGGGCCCTTCTGCCGCGCACCGGTGCCCTCGAGTTGCTGGCAATGATCCCCCTCGCGGTGATCGCCGATCGCTTTCGGATCCGTGCGCTGATCGCCGCGATCGCCGCGGCGGCCGTGACCTGCTTCCTCATCGGGGGAGTTACGGCCGGCCTCGTGGTGATCGCCAGCGGCATGGTCGGGGGAGTGGTCGGGGCTGCGCACCGGCGCGGTCGGGGAGCATGGACCATGGCAGCGATCTCCGCGGTTCTGGCACCGATAGCCGCTCTGGCCGCGAATGCGCTCCTGCTTCTGCTGCCAGTGACGCGGACGCTCGCGATCGAGGCGGTAAGCGGCACGGTTTCAGGGTTCGCCCGGTTCCTCAGCCTCTTTCCTGGTCTCGGGCCGGTAGCACGGGGCTTCACCGACCTCGCTGCGACGGTCGGAACGTCGTGGTGGTTGTGGGTGGTAGTGGGAATGCTGGCGGCCGTGCCGAGCGCGGTCTTCATCACCTGGCGTCTCCTCACCGCGATTCTTGCGCGACTCGACTGGGTCTCCGTCGACGATCCCCTCGAATCGGCCCACCTGGCTGACAGCGAGAACGCGGTCGGCCCGCTTCCGGTAGAGCTCCACGGAGTCCTGGTTCAGCATCCCGGCCAGGCGCTCCCCGCGCTCGACGGCGTCGACCTGAGAGTTGAAGCAGGCGAGTTCGTCGTCATCGAAGGACCGAACGGCTCAGGCAAGTCGACGCTCGCACTTGTGCTCGCGGGTCTGGCAATCAACGGCGGCAGAGTGGAACGGCCCAGGGGAGTCGGGCTCGGCGCAGTGGGCGGCACCGCACTGCTGACGCAACGGGCCGAGGTCGGTGCGCTCGGCGCACGCCTGGTCGACGACATCCTCTGGGGAGTGGATGATCCCACCTCCGTCGACGTCGATGACCTGCTCGACGTGGTCGGTCTTCCGAACATGCGCGATCGCGCTACCGCGTCGCTCTCCGGTGGGCAGCTGCAGCGATTGGCTCTCGCGGCAGCACTTGCGCGCCGTCCGTCCCTGCTCATCGCCGACGAGGCCACCGCCATGGTCGACGCCGCCGGACGGGCCGAGCTCACTGACCTCCTCGCAGCCCTGCCGCAGCGCCTCGGCATGGCGGTCGTGCATATTTCGCACAACGCGGCCGACGGCCAACGGGCCGACCGGGTGGTGCGGATGCGCGACGGCCGGGTCGAATTCGATCGTGCGGGACCTGCGTGCGCACGCCGCGCATCCATGGCCGAGTTCGCGGCTCGCGCGCTCGATACGGCCGGCTCGGTTGACTCGCCGCTTGTCAGAAGGATGCCGCAAGAGATGCGCGATCGAAGGCCCGCAACAGTGGCGCCGCTCCTCAGGGTGCGGAGTGCCGCCTACGTCCACGCTCTCGGAACACCGTGGGAGCACCGAGCTCTGACCGGCGTCGAGCTCGACCTCGGGCCAGGCGACGGGCTCCTGATCACCGGCGAGAACGGGTCAGGCAAGACAACGCTGGCATGGATGCTCGCGGGGCTTCTGCGCCCGACCGACGGGTCCTGCGAGTTGGACGGACGACCCGTCGCAGACCGCATCGGGTCGGTGGCCCTCGCTTTCCAGCATGCTCGACTCCAGCTTCAGAAGCGCACCGTTCGCGAGGACATCCTCTCGGCGGCTGGCCGTGCTGCGCGATCGAAGCACCGAGACGACAACGCCTTCGCCGAACACTGGCTCGAAACAGTCGGGCTTCCCGCCGGGCTTGCCGATCGCGGCATCGATGCATTGAGCGGTGGTCAGCAGCGCCGGGTTGCGATCGCCGGCATCCTGGCGAGTCGGCCACGGGTGCTGGTTCTGGATGAGCCGTTCGCGGGTCTTGATCCCGCCGCCCGGGGCGACCTCGTAGCGACACTGCTGGCCGTCCGGGATGAGACGAAGCTCGCGATCGCGGTTGTCTCGCATGACCTTGCGGGCCTTGAGGAGCTCTGTCCCAGGGTGCTTCAGCTCCAGAACGGATCGCCCGCGTGAGTAGACGAAATCGGATGGCGCGGCCAGCCCGCTCGAATATTGCCTCGGTCATCCTGCGTGTACTCCCGCGCGAAACCGCCCTCCACCGAGCCTGGGCGGGGAGCAAACTTCTCGCCCTCACTGTACTGACGATCACCGCAGTGGTTTTCCCGACCTGGACGTCGTTGGGGCTCCTCTGCGTCGTCGCGGTCGCGGGCTTCCTTGTCGCACGCGCGACCGCTTCGGCGATTCCACGTTTCCCGGGAGCGGTCTGGATCGTCCTTGCGGTGACGGCACTCCTCGCCTGGGCCGGAGGCGGGCTCTCCGCCTTCGTCATCTCGATCGCGTTGACCGTGGTCCTGACGCTGCTCGCTGCGATCGCTGCGTGGACGACCCCGCTCGCAGACCTGGCCCCGGCGGTGGCCGTGCTCTGGTCTCCTCTGCGCCGGATCGGCGTTCCGGTGAACGAGTGGTCGCTTACGACCGCTCTTGCGGTGCGCGCCGTTCCCCTGTTCTTCGATGAGTTGCGGGTTCTTGTCGCCGCGCGTCGCCTTCGAGGCGGGGAACGCGTCCGTGGGGTGAGGGCAGCATGGGGCGCCCTCGCCGACGTGCTCACCGCAGTACTGGCGGCGACACAGCGGCGAGCGACCGAATTCGGGCGCTCGATGACCCTCCGCGGGGGAGTGCCTCAGGTCGCGATCCGACGACCAACCCTCACGCGCGGTGACGTCGTGCTCCTCATCATCGCGTTCGGGGCGAGCGCGGTGATCATCGCGGCGGGAATCCTCGGGCTGTAACCCTAGCCATCCACACCCGATCAGGGCCATGATTGCTCCGTGACGGGATGGGAAGTGCCGATCGGTCGCGGGTCATGAACCCGGCGGCGCGGCGCGTCCAGCGCATCTACCTGACCCTCCTGCTCGGAAACACGCTTGCGGCCTCATTCATCTGGGGCATCAATACGCTCTTCCTGCTCGACGCGGGGCTGACGAACTTCGAAGCGTTCGCCGCGAACGCGTTCTTCACCGCGGGCATGGTGATCTTCGAGATCCCGACCGGTGTTGTCGCCGATACGGTGGGGAGAAAGATGTCCTACCTGCTCGGGACGATCACGCTGTCCGTCACCACCGGGCTCTACTGGATGCTCTGGCTCTGGCACGCGCCCTTCGTCTGGTGGGCGATCGTCTCCATCCTGCTCGGGCTCGGCTTCACCTTCTTCTCCGGCGCGGTGGATGCCTGGCTGGTCGACGCGCTGACGTCGACCGGGTACACCGGCATCCTGGAGGCCGTATTCGGCCGCGGGCTTGTCGTGACAGGGGTCGCGATGTTCGCCGGCTCGGTCCTGGGCGGTGTGATCGCCCAGGCGACCAATCTCGGGGTTCCGTTCCTGATACGCGCCGGGGTGCTCGTTCTCATGTTCCTGTTTGCGTTCTTCGTGATGAGAGACCTCGGTTTCACCCCAGATCGCTCGATGCGGCCACTGAAGGCGACCCGGAACGTACTGACCCAGTCGATCGAGCACGGGCTCAAGAGGCGCTCGGTGCGCTGGGTGATTCTCTCCGCGCCGTTCGCATCCGGGGTCGGGATCTACGCGTTCTACGCGCTGCAGCCCTATCTGCTGGAGCTCTACGGCGACAAGTCGGCCTACTCTGTCGCCGGGCTTGCCGCAGCAGTACTCTCGCTCTCGCAGGTGGCAGGCGGCATGCTCGCGCCCCGGCTCCGCGGGCTGTTCGCCAAGCGGACCACCACGATCATCGGGGCTTCCCTCGCCAGCATCGTCGCGCTCGTGTTGCTCGGCGTGAACAGTCTTTTCTGGCTCGCGATCGTCCTCCTGGTGGTCTGGGGGTTCGTATTCGCCGTCGCCGGACCGGTGCGGCAGGCCTACCTCAACGACATGATCCCTTCGAAACAGCGCGCGACCGTTCTTTCGTTCGACTCGCTGTTCGGCAGCCTCGGCGGGGTGTTCATCCAGCCGGCCCTCGGCCGCTCGGCGGACCTCTGGGGCTACGGCACCTCGCTTGTGATCGGTGGCGCCGTGGAGCTCATCGGAATCCCGTTCCTGCTCGCCAGCCGGCGACAGCGTGACCCCGCCGACGCGAACAGCGCACGCGAAGATGCCGCGCCGGCAGCGCCGGAAGCCCCGTAACGCAACCACAATGGGGGGTTGAGGACAGACAAACCCGTCTATAGAGTTCGCGGGAGAGGGCTCTCAACCGCACTTACCCGAATTGTGCGGGCTCTCGACGTCTAGGACGATTACCCGAATATGAGTTCTAAAAATACACATCAGCCTGCCCGAAAACGACAATGGGGCGCCGAACGCCGCACAAAACCGCTGCCGACGGTCCACCCCAAACCGTCGGACAGAAAGATCACTTTCAGCCGCATCGCGATCGTCTTGACCGTGAGTTTTTGGCTGATCTACGTGATCACCACGATCATCCGTCAGTTCATCGACGGGGGAACCACGAGCTTCCGGTTCACGATGGAAGCCATCGGCTATGTCGTCGTCGTGACGTTCCTCACCTTCTCGGCGCTGATGTACCTCGTTGCGCGCCAGGGTGCGCTTCAGCGGTTCAGCAAGCACGTACGCGTGCCACGTGCCGAACTCGACCGGCACTTCGCCGCCAACCAGTCGTCAATGACGGTGCTCGTTCCGTCATACGCCGAGGAGCCACACGTCGTGCGCGCCACGCTACTGTCGGCTGCGCTCCAGGAGTACCCCTCATTGCGGGTCGTGCTACTGGTCGATGACAACCCGTACCCGTCGGACTCGGCGGTGGCGGCGCGACTCAACGAGACACGCGCGCTCGCCGGCGACATCCTGAACCTCCTGGCCGAGCCACGTCGCCGGTTCGGGGATGCGCTGCTCAGTTTCGAACTCGAGCGGTCCGCCGCGGCGTTCGTCGGTACATCCGAAGCACGAGTACTTGCCAACCACTACGCCTGGGCCGCGGGATGGCTGCGCGACCTCGCCGACCGTGAAGCGATCGACGACCACGTCGACCTCTTCTTCGCCGACCAGGTGCTGCGCGGACTTGCCGACGAACTTTCCCTCACCGGTGACGCAGTTGAAGCCGCATCTGCAGAAGGCGCGACGCTTTCAAGCGACCGCGTCAATGAGCTATACCGCCGTCTGGCGTGGACGTTCGACGCTGAACTGGCCGTCTTCGAACGCAAGAAATACGCATCCACCTCGCACGAAGCAAACAAGGCGATGAACCTCAACGCCTACATCGGTCTGATGGGCGGCAGCTATTGCCTCGAAGATACGCCGGATGGTCCGATCCTGAAGCCTATCGTCGACCGCAAGCCTGGTGACATCACGATTCCGGACAGCGACTTTCTCCTGACACTCGATGCCGACTCGATCCTGCTGCGCGACTACTGCCTGCGGCTCGTCTACTTGCTGGAGCAACCCGACAACGCGCGGGTCGCCGTCACGCAGACGCCGTACTCATCGTTCCGCGGCGCCGGTACTCGTATCGAGCGCCTCGCCGGCGCCACCACCGACATCCAGCACGTTCTGCACCAGGGGATGAGCTACTTCGGTGCCACCTTCTGGGTCGGTGCGAACGCGGTAATCCGCAAGCGCGCGCTTGAAGACATCGTCGAGACCGAGTTCGTTGGCGGGTTCGAGGTGCATCGATTTATTCAGGACCGTACGGTCATTGAAGACACCGAGTCGAGTATCGACCTCGGCACCCACGGCTGGACGCTCGTCAACTACCCGGAGCGACTCAGCTACTCGGCGACCCCGCCGGACTTCGGTTCTCTGATCGTTCAGCGTCGACGTTGGGCAAACGGTGGTCTGCTCATCATGCCGAAGCTGTGGCGCCAGGTGCGTGAACGCAAACGACGCGGCGAGCTGGTCTCGCGCACGGAACTCATGCTGCGCGTCAACTACATGGCTTCGATCACCTGGGCGAGCTTCGGACTCATTTTCCTGCTCGCGTACCCTTACGACGGCCGCCTGCTGAGCCCCGTGGTGCTTCTCGCCGCCTTGCCGTACTTCATAGCAATGGCGAGCGACCTGCGCTACGCCGGCTACAAGGGCAGCGACGTGTTCCGAATCTATGGATTCAACCTGATCCTGTTGCCGGTGAACCTGGCAGGCGTGCTCAAGTCGATCGAGCAGGCGTTGACCGGCAAGAAGATCCCATTCGTTCGTACGCCGAAGATCAAGAATCGTACCGCGGCCCCGCTGCTGTACGTGATCACGCCTTTCCTCGTCGTCGCGTTCTCGATGTTCACGCTGTGGCGTGACGTGAACGCTCAGAACTGGGGCAACGCCGCGTTCGCCGCTTTCAACGCGTTCCTCGCGTCATGGGCGGTCGTCGCATACATCGGTATCGGCAACTCCATCGTCGACATCTGGCTCGGCGTGACCAAGCCGCTGTACGTCGAAAAGAACCGCAAGCGGGTGGCCATTGAGGCCGCCGCCTACGCCGAGGTGCTCGACTGGCGCAGTGTGCTCTACCACGGGCACGCCGACGGCGCGGTACCGCTTTTCGACACGATCGGGTCAGCCAATGTCACGGCCGGCGCGGCCGTCGGGGCGGACGTGGGCACGGATTCAGATACGGACTCCGAAGCCGGCACTCAGAAGCAGGCCGCCTGATGAGTGTCACGCAAAGGGAGCACGAACCGCCTCCCGGTTCTCGCGGCGCCCGAGAGTCCAATCGCCGCCTGTCGCCCCTGCGGGTGATCAGCGCGGCCGTTGTCGCCGTGATCGGCATCGGCGCCGGGTTCGTCGGCTTCCAGTGGTTGTCAGCCGGGGCCACCGTCACGGCGAAGCCGTGGTTCGCCAGCTACGTCGACGTAACCGCCACCCCGCGGTTCGCATTCGAGCAGATGGGCGCGACCAAGACCCCGGATGCTGTGCTCTCGTTCGTCGTATCGTCGAAATCGGACGCATGCACGCCCTCGTGGGGTGCCGCGTACACCGTCGACGAAGCGCGCAGCTCGCTCGACCTCGACCGCCGCATCGCTCGGCTGCAGCAACAGGGCGGAAGCGTCGCCATCTCCTTCGGTGGCCTGCTGAACGACGAATTGGCCGTCGCGTGCACGAACGAGACCAAGCTCGAGGCTGCGTACTCGACAGTCGTCGACCGCTACCAGGTGGGGACGATCGACCTCGACCTCGAAGGCGCGGGTCTCAGTGATGCGAGCGCAGGGGAGCGTCGAGCGAAAGCCATCGCATCCCTTCAGGAGCAGCGCCGCCAGGAAGGCAAGGCGCTTGCCGTGTGGGTGACCGTACCCGTCGCACCCGACGGCATGTCGACGGATGCGACGAATGCGATCGCCGCACTGCTCGCAGCCAAGGTCGACATAGCGGGCGTCAACGTGATGACCATGGACTACGGAACCTCTCGGAGCGCCGAGCAGACAATGCTCGACGCATCAGAAGCCTCCGTCACTGCCGCCCAGCGCCAGCTCGGCGTGCTCTACACGCGTGCCGGCATCAACCTTGGCGGCCCGAGCCTGTGGGCGAAGATCGGTGCGACTCCAATGATCGGCCAGAACGACGTCAAGGACGAGATCTTCACCGTTGCAGACGCCAAGGCCTTCAACGCTTGGGCCGTGTCAAAAGGGGTCGGACGCATGTCGATGTGGTCCGCCAACCGCGACGTGACCTGCGGCTCCAACTATGTGGACACAAACGTCGTCTCGGATGCGTGCAGCGGCGTGAAACAGGGCGAGGTCACCTTCGCCTCGCAACTGTCGACCGGGTTCGACGGGCGCATTTCGCTCGGCGAGAAGGCCGTGACCACTTCTGAGCCGTCGGCCGCCGCCGAAGCACCAGACGACCCAGCCACCTCGCCGTACGCCATCTGGGCGCCCGATGCTTCCTACCTCAAGGGCACCAAGGTCGTCTGGCACCACAATGTGTACGTCGCCAAATGGTGGACCAAGGGCGATGTTCCGGACAACCCTGTGCTGAAGGCATGGGAGACGCCATGGGATTTCGTCGGCCCTGTGCTGCCAGGCGAGACGCCCATCCCGCAGCCCACTTTGCCCCCAGGGGCGTACCCCGAGTGGTCGGGTACAGCCATCTACGACAAGGCTGCGCGCGTCCTGTTCGACGGCGTGCCGTTCGAGGCCAAGTGGTGGACGCAGGGTGAGAGCCCCGAGGCCGCTTCGTCAGCCCCCGATTCGTCCCCATGGACGCCGCTCACGCAAGACGAGATCGATGCGATCATGCCGAGCGGAGGCGCGTCGGCCTCGCCTTCGCCGAGCACCGGATCGGGTGATACGGCGAACCAGTAGGCATCCGCCCCCCGAATCGAAACCTGCAAGCCGAAAGCCCGGCGAGGAACGCGGTGCGGCTAATTGGCGCCGAGGACCTTGAAGTCCGTGCTAACGAAGATGTGGTGTGGCCAGTTGACACCGATGTAGTGGACCTCGTACTCGCCATTGCTCAGCTTCACGACACGGTCTACGACCCCGCCCGAGTACGCCGCCAGCGCGGCTTCCGTCGCCTTAGTCGCTGTCGTTCCACTTTGGATCGTCCCCGACCCCTCGGTGTAGTTCGCCGGGATCTGACCGTCCGTCTTTGCCGCGCTCGGTGCACCCTGCTTGAAGGGAACCGCTGCTGACGGCGAGTATGTCGTCGGTCCGCCGCCGCCAGCCGGTTGCACAGTGACCTGTGTGGCTGTGATGGTGGTTCCGCTGACCGTTCCAAGCACGAGGACGGATGCGCCTGTTGTCACGGCACTGGCCGAGGTCGAGCTCGCTCCCTTTTGGTACGTGGTGGAGGACGCCTCGTTGACGGTCACCTTCTGACCGGCTGACGTCGTCAATGTGAAACTCGACGCGGACGAGTTACTGACCGTGCCGGATGCGCCTCCTGAGGCTGGCCCAGAGCGAGAATTGGAGCCTCCTCCGCCGGCGGCGCCTGGCATGCCGTGCCCGGCCGTTGCGGTAGGCGTCGGGGCTGCTGCCGCGGGCGTGGTAGCAGTTGCCGAAGATGATGTGGCGGCACAGCCGGAAAGTCCGACCGCAGCGGCCAGCGCGGCAGCCGCGATCCACCCACTTCTGTTGGACAGCAGGCGCCGTGCCCTTGGTCGGCGGGGACGTGTTGAGTCGTCGTTCATAGTGGTTCTCCTCCCACTCGGGAATGTATTCAGAGGATGCCAGCCGCTCCTATGCGGTTGCTATGGGCGATCTATGAGGGCTCCGAAATCTCCCGCACCGACCTCGTTGCCTACGCAGGCAGTTCGGTTCTATGGCCTCGCATTGAAGATGTCGACCTCGGCGCGCCAGACGCCGTCGCTTTCACGGCGGAAGAAGCACAAGGAATTTCCACGCACGTCGATGCTCGAACCGTCCGCGGTTCGCACGCGGGTGATACTGCGGCCGATCTCATACGCAGCGCCATCACCGAGCGATATGACCTCCACGCTCTCCAGAACCAGGTCATAGACACCTCTGTCAAACCCGCTTTGCCAGAAGGCTTCAACAGCTGCGCGCCCGATGATCATCTCCCGACCTGGAGGCAGGAAGCGCGTGTCTTCTGTCCACAAGGAGGCCTTTGCCGCAGCATCCTGAGTGCGGGAGGCTGCCATGGCAGCCTCATTGAATTCCCTAATCCCTTCCCTGGCTTCGCTGTCTGAGTCCGCGGGAACCGTCACATCGCTTGCGCTGCGTACGGGGTCAACGTTTTCCATGATGAATCGAGCTCCATTGTTTGGCCGTTGCATCCACAACGCGCCGGACGCTCGCCGGATTCCTCTCGAGTGCGGTATATCGTGCGCATTCGCAGTCAGGTTCGAATGCATGAGCGCCTGCACTTCGGATCCTTTACCTGCTGTTCGGATCCTTTAGAGGTCGCGTTCGTAGAAGAACTGAACGGGGCCGCCGTTGCCCTCCCTGTTGCTGAAACCGAGGCTCTCGTAGAGTGCACGGGCGGCAGCATCGTCCTCGCTCGTGCCGAGGTCCATCCATGCCGCACCGCGCGTGCGGGCGTGCTCGATGGCCGCGTTCATCAGCGCCCGGCCGAGGCCGTTGCCCCGGTGGGCAGGAGCGACGTAGAGCTCCGCAAGATAGCACTCGAGCCCCGCCGCCCAAATCGCCTGGCGGAAGCGGAGGACGGCGATGCCATCAGGGCCGTCGCCGACGAGCAGCACGGATGTCTCGCCGCCGGCGATGAGCCTGGCCATGCGTTCGCTGAGTTCGCCGTGCTCGGGCACGACGTCGTCGAACTCGGTATTGAAATCGCGCAGCAGCCGGGCCACCTGACCCGCGTCAGCAGGCGTCGCTAGCCGTGTGTCGATCATGTCGCCCCAATCAGTTCGACCACGGATCAGCGGAAAATGGCTGACACGACAATCGCGCCCCCACCGCCAAGAAAGAGGCATCCGATGAGCACCCAGGTGATCATCCGCCGCCGCCGCTTTTGTCGGTCGCTATAGATGCTGGTGTCGTCATCGGAGTTCGAGGTCATGGCGACAGGGTAACGCGACCCGAGGTGAATCCACAGAACTTGTCTGGACCCTCATTCCGGGAAGATCTGTCCGATCGGCTCGCGCTTCTCGGCCTGGAAGCTGTCTTCAGCGCGGCCGAGAGCCCAGTAGGCCGAGAGCGACATCGAGCGGCGCTCCAGCCCCCAGCCGTCCTGCAGCACAGCCCGGATCTCCTTCATCGCCTGACGCTCTCCGTGGCCGAACACTTCGATCGGTCCAGCGGATGGCACCATGGCGCGGACCGCGTCAACGAGGACCGTTCCCGGTTGAGCCGGGATCCCGTCACTGCCGCGCGTTGCGCGGTGCAGCCAGCGCACATCGACTCCGGATGGGGCAGCGAGCGGGATCTCGTCGGCCGGGCCGTCAACTTCGATCGCTGCTGTCCCCGTTGCCTCGGTCGGCATGGACTCGAGCGCCGCCGCGATCGCCGGTATGGCTGCCTCGTCGCCCAGAAGCAGCCGCCGAATCGATGCATCGGGCGCGGGCGCGAAGGCTCCTCCTGGTCCGGTCAGCGAGAGGATGTCGTCCGGCTTGGCCGCGTCGGCCCACGGCCCGGCGATGCCTTCGTCACCGTGGACGACGAAGTCGATGGCGATCGTGCGCGCTCCGTAATCGACCAACCGCACGGTGTACGTGCGCCGAACCGGCAGGTCCTCCAGGGGGAGGCGCACACGCAATTCGTCGAGGTCGTACGGCGGGGTCAGGCCGAGTTCGGGCTTGGCGAACATCAGTTTCACGTACTTCTCTGTCGCCGCGAGACGCAACGGATCCGCCGCTCCGATAAATGCGTCGAAGGCGGGACCGCCGAGGTGCACGCGCACGAGGTGGGGGGAGAGGCGCACAGTGTGCTCAACGACGAATACGTGTTGGGTTGCGCTGCGTCGAGCCTGCAGATCGGGCGAGGATTCAAAGGTCATATGGTCATGCCTACAACATCAGCCTGCGCGGTGACCTCCGCCACATTCGGTTTGGCCGGTCGTGTGAACCTGCGTGGTGACATCCGCCGCCATGATTCGCCCATACTTCCTTAGTTTGGGGATCTCAGAATTGCGTCACAATCCTTCTGCAACCGCGGCGGCGGCGTGTAACCATGCACGCCGCGACGCCGGGGTGAGGGAGCTGTATGCGAGTCGTCCTCCGTGGATCGCCGGGTCGAACGGCACCGACACGGCCCGTCGCGCCAGCGGCTCGAAGCCGGCCGCGACCTTACGTGCGTCTGCGGCGGTTCCGGCCTTCTCGGATTGCGAGACGATGACGACGGCCTGGGAGGCCAGCCGTGCGGAAGTTTCGTCGCGCTGGGCGAGCGCTTCGAGGAGGAGAGCCCCGGCTTCAGCGTGTTCCCCGAGAGCGGTGGTCGCGATAACCAGCTGGTCCGTGTGGTCGATCATCCGCAGCCAGCGTTCCGCCGACTCGTCGTTGCCGCTGTCGATGAAGATCAGGCGGAAATACTTCGCAGCGACCGAGTGCAGCCTGTCGAAGTCGTCGGTGGTGATGCGCTGCTGGGTCGCGAGCATCGTGGGGTTCGAGCGCAGCACGTCGTACTTGTCGGCCGTCTGGTGGTGGACGAAGTGCGACAGATCGGACGCCTGTGCCGAGGGGGAGAAGAGGTGCTCGGTGTTCGGCAGCAGCGTCTGCACAGTAGCGTCGTGCGGTCCCTGCTCCGTGCGCCAGCCGAGCGTTCCGCGCGTCTCGTTGTTGTCCCAGGCGAGCACTCCGGAACCGCCGTTGCGCGCGAATAGCGCTGCCAGCATTGCCGTGGTCGGCGTCTTGTTGGCACCACCCTTGCCGTTCACGATCGCGATGGTGCGCGGTCCGGCCCAATGCCGGCTGACAGCGTGCGTCTCCTCGCGCTCGATGCGCTCCTTAGCGGATGCGGGGATGGGTAGCCCGGTCTTTGCGAGGAACCCGCGCCAACCCTTCTTTGCGCGGTCGGGCTTGAGCTCCTCTGTGAGGAACGAAGCGCGACCGGCCAAGGGCACGGGTTCAGGCTCGGTTTCGGTCTGCAGCGCGGGATTCGGTCTGGTCTCGGGTTGCGGCTCGAACGCGGGCTCCGGCTTCAGCTCCGGCTCCAGTTCCAGCTTCAGTTCCGGCTCAGGCTCAGGCTCAGGCTCAGGCCTCAGCTCGGGCTCCGGCTTCGGCTCGGGCTCGGGCTCGGGCTCGGGCTCGGGCTCGGGCTCGGGCTCGGGCTCGGGCTCGGGCGCATCGTCGACTCTCGCGGCATAGGCATCCAAAGACTCGCCGAGCGCGGACGTCGGAGCGAACTCGATGTCGTCGATGTCGTCGGGGTCGTCGATGTCGACGGGGTCGACGGGGTCGTCGACGTCGTCGGGGTCGTTGAACGACGTCCCAGCCCTCGGGTCACTCTGGTCGCCGGCCCTGTGCGGATGCGCCAGCCGGTCATCCGCGTCGATAGTCGGCTCGGCGCCCAGACGCTCCTCCCCGCCGATCTCGCCATCCGCATGCACGACGAGCAGCCACGCGCCCTCCTCGTCCTCGGTGATCACCTTCACCGGCCGACCTAGTTCGACGGCGACGTTGCTGACGCGCGACAGGATCGCTTCGCGGAGCTGCTCCTGGCTGTCGGCCGCGAATGACTCGCGGACGCCATCGATGCTCAGCTCGCCAGAGTAATCATCGCTGAAACGCGCGGTGATCAGTGGCAGGGAGGGGATTTCCAGCGTCACTTAGGCCTCGCACTCCTCTCGCACCGCAGTTTCCGCGACGCGCTTCTGTTCACAAACGTGCATTCTACGGCAGGCCCCTTTCCGGCCCCAGGAAAGTTCAGCGGTCTAAGCCCTCGTCTGCATATTCGCCGCGCAGACGATACTCCCTCGATTGCAAACATTCCATCGGTCTGATGCGATTCGAAGACAGTCTCACGGGAGGCCCAGATCGCCTTCGTACAGTTTCCGAATGCCCGCGGCGACACCGCCCGGCACTCGCGTCGGGTGGGTCGCGGGCAGCGGAAAGGATCACTAGTGAACAACAGAAAGAGCACCTCCGAGAAGTCCACCGCTTCGACCTCCAGGCGTTTCGCGATCGGGGCAGCATCCATGCTCACCGCCACCGCGCTCGTAGGAATCGGAGCCCAGGGTGCCTTCGCCGCGACGCCGGATGCGACCCCTTCCGGCACTGGTTCGGCTTCGGCCACCGCGTCGCCTAGTCCACTTGGGCTGCAGACCCCCCGACTCGCAGGGCTGTCGCTCGCCGCCATCACGAGCGACCTCGGGAACGGCGTGTTCTCCGGTCACATCAACGGGGCCAAGGCGCAGACGCTTGCCAAGAAGCTCGTCGGCGACTCGGCACTGTTCTCGTTGCTGCCGTCGACTCTGCAGAGCGACGTGACCACGCTGGCGAACGCCACCGTTAGCCAACGAACAGCCGACGTGAAGAGGATTGTCTCGACGGCCCTCGCTGGTGGATACGGCTCCACCATCCAGAGCCTCGCCGCGCAGTTGCATGACGCTCGCGGGCGATCCTCTGTGAAGTCGATCGTCGGAGACGTCGAGCGCACTCTCAAGGACGTCAAGGGGATCGGCGCGCAAGGCGCGAAAATCGCAGCGACAGTGACCGGCGACACGCAGCTGCTCGCGTCGTTGCCGACCGCCCTGCAGACCGACCTGACGGCGCTCTCGAAGGCGCCCGCGTCCCAGCAGACCGCTGACGTGCAGAGGATCCTCGCGACGGCCCTGTACGGCGGGTACGGTACGACGATCCAGACGATCGCCGACCAAATCCAATCGGGCATCGTCTCGGGTCAGTAGACGCTCAAGCGCGACTCAACGAGGCGGGGCTCGACATAACGTCGGGCCCCGCCCCCGCGTGCCCCAGGATGCCGCGATCGCAGCCCCACGCCCATTCCCGCTCGCCGAGCCCTTTTCCCCTGCACTGTCCTAGACTTCAAGGAGTTGCGAAAATATGACGTTCGACTCCTAATCTCGGAGAGAAGGTCCTGTCAATGTCGACGAACCCAACGATCCGCCGCACCGCGGCGGGATTACTCCGATGAGTTCCGTCGGTGCCGTCGCGGCGGTCGATCTCGGGGTGACGAGCGGCAGCGTGACGCTCGGGAATGTCGGCCCGAATGAGCTGCGGCTTAGCGAAATGGCTCGCTTTTCAAGCGCACCCGTGCGCATCTGGGACGGTGACCGCGCCGGCCTGCATTGGAGTGCGACCGAGCTTTATCGAAACGTGATTGGCGGTCTCGCAGCCGCTCTCGCTACAGAGCCGGGACTCGCAAGCGTCGGCGTGAACGCCTTGGCGGGGGACTACGGGCTGATGCGCCGAGGTCGAATACTCGGAATGCCGTATTACCACCGCGACGAACGCACCAGCGTCGGTGTCGCAATAACTCATTCGCTGATCGAACCTGAAGCGCTTTACCGGGAGAACGGGCTCCGGGTCTTACCCTTCAGCACTCTGTATCAGCTCACTGTGGACCGAATCGATGGCATCCTGGCCGAGGCAGAAGTCGCTCTTCTCATCCCGGATCTCTTCACCTACTGGTTGAGCGGCGAGCGTATTGCTGAAGTGACCAACGCAGCGACGACCGGTCTTCTGGGCCACGATGGTGCGTGGAACCTTCGCCTGATGGAGAAACTCGCGTTCCCGCGTAGCCTTTTCCCGTCGCTGGTGTTCCCGGGCACCGAAATCGGCGGGCTGCTGCCATCGGTCCTGCCCGAGGGCGTCGTGTCATCAGCGGCGGTGACATCGGTCGGGTCACACGACTCAGCCTCAGCCATTGTTGCTGTACCAATGCAATCCGAGTCGGCTGCATACATCTCCTGCGGCACCTGGGGCCAGGTCGGCGTCGAACTTGATCGTCCAGTTCTCACGGAGGCTGCTCGGCTCGCGAAGTTCACAAATGAGCGGGGCGTCGACGGGCGCATCCGGTTCCTCCGCGACGTGATTGGCCTGTGGCTCCTCAGCGAGTGCGAACGAACCTGGAATTCGCAAGGTATCTCTGCTGATCTCCCTACATTGCTGGCTCGCGCAGAAACGTTAAGCGCACCGCAGGCCGTGTTCGATACCAACGATCCCCTCTTCCTGCCTCCCGGAGACATGCCCCGGCGAATCGCTGCCTGGTACGACGATCACGGCTTGCCAGCGCCAGACTCCGCAGAGGCAACCGTGCGTGCGATTGTCGAGAGTCTCGCCGTCGCATTCGCTGACGCCCTTCAAACGGCGGAGGCCCTCGCCGGGCACACGGTGGATGAAGTCCACATGGTCGGTGGTGGTTCACTCAACCGCCTGCTGTGCCAACTGACGGCAGATCGGAGCGGGCACACTGTCCTCGCCGGACCCCTCGAGGCAACGGCAATTGGCAACATCCTTGTTCAGGCTCGCGCACACGGCCTCGTTTCGGGCGATCTTGAGACGCTTCGCGCGCTTGTCACACTCGCGTTTCCCCCCACCACGTACGAACCGCGCCAGAGGGCATCCGCCGCTTAGCGGGCGAGCTTCTGGTTGTGCGCGATCGCGTCACGCCTCGAAGGCGATCCGTCACGCCTCGGGGATGGGTTCCTTCGGAAGCTTCCGCACCTTCGCCCGCCGACGTCGCCGTTCGGGGATCATCGAGCGCATCTCCTCGAGCTTTCCGAAGCAGAGCAGCCTGTCCCCGGCTTCCAGCTCGACGGCGCCCCGCGGGTTCGGAATGACGGTGGTGCCTCGGTGGAGAGTCAGCACGCTGATGTCGCGTTCGCCGAGTCCGGAGTCTCGCATTCGCTTGCCGACGAGATCGGCGTTCCCGTGCACGACGAGTTCGGCCACCCCGTAACCGGTCGAGACGCTGAGTCGCTGGCGCACGTCGATTTCGGGGAAGGCAACCTGGTTGTCGATGAAGTCGATGATCGCACCGGCCACGTCGAGCCCGGTCGCCCTCTCGATGCCCTCCAGCCCCGGCGATGAGTTGACCTCCATCACGAGCGGGCCATCGTTGCCTTCGAGCATGTCGACCCCCGCGACGCGGAGGCCCATGATCTGCGCCGAACGCACCGCGGCCTGCTCGTACTCCGGCGTCAGCTCGACGCGCTGGACGGTGCCGCCGCGATGCAGGTTCGACCGAAACTCGTCGCCGCTCGCCGTCCGGCGCATCGCCGCCACGACGCGGTCACCGACGACGAGGGCACGGATGTCGCGACCGCGGCTCTCGGAGATGAAGCTTTGGATGAGCACGTTCTGTTTCGTCGAATGCAGTGTCTCGATGATCGCCTCGGCGACCTTCACCTCGGGTGCGAGGATGACGCCGATGCCCTGAGTTCCTTCGAGGAGTTTGATCACAACAGGGGCGCCGCCCACCCGCTCGATCGCGAGGTGCACGTCGGCGCGGCTGTGCACGAACGTCGTAGCGGGCATCCCGATGTTGTGACGGGACAGGATCTGGGTCGCCCGCAGCTTGTCGCGGGAGTTCGTGATGCCATTCGCGGTGTTGGGCGTGTAGACATCCATCTGCTCGAATTGCCGCACCACCGCGGTGCCGAAGTAGGTGATGGAGTTGCCTATGCGCGGCAGGATCGCGTCATAGTCCGAGAGCAGGCGGCCACGGTACTGCAGGTCGGGATCGGCGCCAGAAAGGTCGATCGCGAAGCGGAGCGTGTCCAACACCTTCACCACATGACCGCGCTGCTGCGCTGCTGCAAGCAACCGTTGTGTCGAATACGCCTGCGGGGCGCGCGAGAGAATCGCCAGTTTCATGGGTGTGCCCCTGCAAAGATGGTGGAGTGATAGACGATCTCCATTCAAGCACCATCGTCGGCTGGCGCGAATGGGTGAGCCTACCTGGCATCGGCGTCCCCTGGATCAAGGCGAAACTCGACACGGGAGCCCGCAGTTCGGCGCTGCACGCCTTTGACATCGAGGAGCTGGCCGGCAAGGACGGCGACCGTGTGCGTTTCCGAGTGCGGCCGTGGCAGAAATCCGAAGAGGACGTCGTCGTGGTCGAGTGCCCTGTGCACGATCGTCGCACGGTGCGCAGTTCCTCTGGGCACACCGAGGAGCGCATCGTCGTGCTCTTGGATGTCGAATTGTTCGGGCGCACGGTTACGGCCGAAACGACGTTGAGCAACCGCGACCAGATGGGCTTCCGCATGCTCATCGGGCGTGAGGCGCTTCGTCAGGGTTTCATCGTCAATCCCAGCGAATCGTTTCTCGGTGGCCGGGCCGCGCGACTCATCCGCCGCCGCAATCGCGGGAGCGAATAGCCCGGTCAGGCCGCGCCTGACCTGGCTCACCCGTCTGGTCCAGCCGGCACTCGGATCCGGTGACTACGATGACGCAGTGTCTACGCTTGCCCTCCGCTACACGCATAAATACCTCATTCTGGCCATCTGCTGCCTGAGCCTGCTCATCGTCTCGATGGATGCCACCATCGTGAACGTTGCCCTCCCGTCGATCGGCAGGGAGCTGCACTCGACGATCTCGGGGCTGCAGTGGACGATCGATGCCTACACGCTCGTTCTAGCCAGTCTCCTCATGCTGTCCGGATCCACCGCCGATCGGATCGGGCGCAGACGGACCTTCCAGCTGGGGCTCACACTTTTCGGAATCGGCTCCCTCCTTTGCAGTGTGGCACCATCGGTCGGCTGGCTCGTCGTGTTCCGGATGATTCAAGCGGTGGGTGGATCCATGCTGAATCCCGTGGCGATGTCGATCATCACGGCGACGTTCACCGACCGGAAACAGCGCGCGCGTGCAGTTGGGTTCTGGGGGGCCGTCGTTGGAGTATCGCTGGGACTCGGTCCTTTGGTTGGCGGCGCTCTCACCGACTCGATCGGCTGGCGAGCGATCTTCTGGGTCAATGTCCCGATTGCTCTGGCGGCCATCGTCCTCACCGCGCTGTTTGTCCCAGAGTCGAAGTCACCCCGAGTGCGCCGTTTCGATCCCGTCGGCCAGACGCTCGTCATTTTCCTCTTCGCGTCGCTCGTCGGCGGCCTGATCGAGGGCCCCGGTCTCGGCTGGTCATCCGTTGCGACGATCTCGCTGTTCGCGGTAACGCTGCTCTCGCTGATCGGGCTTCTGCTGTACGAGCGGCAACGGCGCGAGCCGCTCGTGGATGTGCGGTTCTTTCGCAGCGTGCCGTTCTCATCTGCCGTGCTGACAGCGATCCTGGCATTTGCAAGTAATGGCGCATTCCTCTTTCTGGTCGCGCTCTACCTTCAGGAGGTGCGCGGATTAACTCCGTTCGCGGCGGGACTGCTCACCCTTCCGCCTGCTGTCGCGCAGTTGATTTGCGCGCCCCTATCGGGTCGACTTGTCGCCTCCGTTGGCACCCGCCTGCCGCTCGCGCTCTCTGGAATCGCGCTGGCGGTGGGTGCCGGACTCCTCGCGACGATTACCGCCAACACGCCCACAGTCTTCCTTCTTTGCGCGTTCGGAGTGTTCGGCATCGGTCTCGGTCTCGTGAACGCACCGATCACCAACACGGCGGTGTCGGGAATGCCGGGTGCCCAGGTCGGGTCGGCGGCGGCGATCGCTTCGACGAGTCGCCAGGTGGGTGTATCGCTGGGTGTCGCACTCGCGGGGACTCTCACCGGGGTTGGCAGAGTTGCAAACGTAGGTTCCGGATTTGCGGAGGCCACGCATCCGGTCTGGTGGACCCTCGTCGGATTCGCGGGCGTGATCGTCGCACTCGCTGTTATCGCGAATAGTGCAGTGGGACAACACAGCATCGACAGGATTGCCTATCTCTTCTCCGAGCCTGTGACAGGTTCGAGAGCACTGGCCGCGCGCAGCCACGGGTCAGTCTGATCGACCTAGGTGACATTCTTCTCCTCACTTTGTCCGTCGCAATGGGACGATTGACCCATGACTGTCGAACTTCACATCACTGGTGACCCCGA
>JAVECW010000143.1 GCA_030841285.1 Microbacteriaceae bacterium | reverse complement strand
TTCAGGGACCTCGATCTGTTCTGGTTCGAGGAGCCTTTGCCTGCCGACGATGTGAGCGGTCATGTGCGGCTCGCGGACTCCACGTCCATACCCATCGCCGTTGGTGAGTCGATGTACTCGATCGCTCAATTCCGGGACTATCTGCAGCGAGGCGCTGCATCGATCGTGCAGCCGGATGTCGCGCGCATCGGCGGAATCACTCCCTGGCTCAAGGTCGCCCACATGGCAGAGGCGTTCAACGTGGTCGTGGCCCCGCACTTTCTGATGGAGCTGCACGTGAGCCTGGTGGCGGCCGTGCCGAATGGCCGCTACGTGGAACATATCCCTCAACTCCGCGCGATCACCACGCAGGAGATGGAGATCGTCGACGGTCATGCGCTCGCGCCGGAGGCAGCTGGTCTCGGCATCGCCTGGAACCGAGACGCGATGGACAACCGCCGAGTCGCGTGACTCGGCGGGGCAACACCCAAATCCGCAATTCTGAAAGGACAACGATGTCTGCAACACCCACTCTGAGTGCGCCGCCGCGTACGAACACACCCTTCGGCGTCGCCCTCGCATCACTCGTTGGTTCGGCCCTGGAGTGGTACGACTTCTACCTTTACGGGACCGCAGCGGCGCTCGTGTTCAACAAGATCATCTTCGTCAATAGCAATCCGACGGTGGCGACGCTGGCCGCATTCACGACCTTCGCCTTCGGCTATTTCATTCGCCCCCTCGGCGGGCTGATTTTCGGACGGCTTGGCGATGTCCTCGGCCGAAAGCGCGTGCTCGTGATCACGCTGCTGGTGATGGGCGGTGCCAGCTTCCTCATGGCCTTCCTGCCGACATACGCAGCCGTCGGGATCTGGGCGCCGATTCTTCTGGTCGTGCTGCGGCTCATCCAGGGCATCGGCGCCGGCGCCGAGTTCGGCAGCGCCGCCGTCTTCTCCGTTGAGAACGCCAATCCCCGCAGACGCGGGCTGCAGGGCGCCTGGCCGTCTTCGGGCGTCTACCTCGGCCTGCTGATGGCGTCGGGCGTCTTCGCGATCGTCACTCAGCTACCTGAGGACCAGTTCCTTGCCTGGGGGTGGCGGATCCCGTTCGCGCTCAGCGTCGTGGTCGTCATCGCAGCGCTCGTCATCCGGCTGCGTCTGGCAGAGAGCCCGGCTTTCATCGAATTGCAGCAGGAGGACAAGGCGCCGACAGCGCCCGTCAAGGACGTTTTCCAGCGCGAGAAGAAGGGCATGCTCCTGCTTCTGCTCGCCCAGACTCCGCAGAACGTCGTCTCATCCATCAATCTGGCCTTCATCACCGCCTACATCGTCGGCAACCTTAAGCTCGCGAATTCGATCGGCCCACTCGCCACCACCATTGGAACCGCGGTCACCATGCTCGCGCTGCCCCTGTTCGGCATGTTGTCCGACCGGATCGGGCGTCGGCCGGTGATGCTCTTCGGTATGGCTTTCTCTGCGCTGTTCGCCTTCCCGTACTTCTGGTTGATCGATGGCGGCCGCGCACCGTTCCCGATCACAATCGCGATCGTGCTGAGCCTCGGCCTCGGAATCGGCGGCATGTTCGGTCCGCAGGCTGCCTACTTCTCCGAACTCTTCACCGGCGCAGGACGCCTCACCGGTCTCGCCTTCGCCCGCGAACTGGCCGGCGCACTGACCGCTGGGACGACGCCGCTCATCGCGGTGGCGCTCGTCGCGGCCGCCGGAGGCGGTTCGTGGCCGGTCTCGGTCTTCATCATCGTTGCCTGCCTCATCGGAATCGTGGCAGTTCTCGTCGGCGGGGAGACGCGCGGCCGGAACATGCGCGCCCTCAGCGTGGCCGAACTGAAGGCTTCTACTGGCTCATTCGAGGGATGACATTGTCGGAGCATCAAGAGTTCGCGGGTCGTCGCGTCATTGTCACCGGGGCAACCCGGGGCATCGGCGCGGCGATCGCGCGGCGCTTCGCCGCGGGCGGAGCCTCCGTCACCGTCACCGGCCGTAACGCGGTCGAAGAGCTCGGGCCGGGGATCCACGTGCTGCAGGTGGACTCGTCGACACTCGAAGGGGCAGCGGCGCTCGCCGCCACCGTGCAGGCCGACGGACCCGTCGACGTCCTCGTCGACGCGGTCGGCGGCTCAACGTCCCGTGGAGGCGTGCGTGAACTGACCGAAGACGACTGGATGGCCGCGCTGCAGGCCAATCTGCTCGCCGCGGTCCGGCTCGACCGGCTGATCGTGCCCGGGATGGTCGCCCGCGGCTCTGGGGTGATCATCCACGTGACCTCGATCCAGCGTCGCCTGCCGATGTCGTGGAGTCTCCCGTATGCGGCGGCGAAGGCCGCACTTGCGACATACAGCAAGGGCCTCGCCAACGAGCTCGCAAGCGCGGGCATCCGCGTGAATGCGGTCGCACCTGGGCTCATCGAGACACCGGCCGTGCTCGGCCGGATCGCGAGGCGCGCGGCGGACGAGGGTATCGGCGAAAGCCGCGCACGCGATTCGGTCGCCGCCGATCTCGGCGGGATACCGCTTGGGCGTCTTGGCGAGCCGGCGGACATTGCCGAACTCGTCGCGTTCCTGGCCTCCGACCGTGCACGGTGGATCACCGGAGTGGAATATGTGGCCGACGGCGGCACGATGCGAGCACTGTAGCCTGCGCAGAACGTTATGGTGAAAACCATGTCCAGCCTTATGCCTGAGGAGAGCGGCCGCAGACGGCTGTCGTCCCGCATGGTCACCGTCGACGTCTACGGTCAGCTCGCTGCCGCGATTCTACGCAACGACATTCCGCCGGCCAGCAGGGTCAATATCAATGCGCTGGCCGTATCCCTCGGCGTCTCTGCGACACCGGTCAGGGAGGCGCTCGCTCGACTGGAGTCCGATGGCCTGGTAACCCAACTCCACCTCAAGGGCTACCGCACGACTGATCTTTTGACACAACGTGAGATCCGCGATCTCTGGCAATTCCGGATGCTCATCGAACCATACGGTGCGGGACACGCTGCCACCGCCGCATCGCCGGAGCAAATCGCCGCACTCCAGCACGAGATCAACTCGTTTACCTCCGCGCCAACCGGTTCGGACTTCGACTCGTACCAGGACTTCAGCGACCACGACGCGCGTCTGCACGGACTGATACTCGAGGTAAGCGGCAACGATGTCATCACACGGGCATTCCAGCGAACGAACTGCCATCTGCACGCCTTCCGCCTCGCGTACGACCGCTCAGCTGGAAGCGCCACCGTCAACGAACACGTTGCGATCGTCGACCGCATCAGCGCGGGAGACGCAACCGGAGCGGCGGCGGCGATGATGGAACATTTGGCGCACTCTCGCGATCGACTTCTGCCCCTCGCCAAGGGAACGTAGGACACAGGGTCGCCACGGGTTGTGACCCACTACACCTGGCGCGGAACCTGCAGGTCGGGGCGCGGTAATGTGGCGGGGGTCGTCGCGAGTGCGGCGGCGGAGGAGGACGACGGATGGCGTGGCTGGTAACCGGGGGAGCGGGCTACATCGGCTCGCACGTCGTGCGAGCGTTTCTCGAGGACGGCATCGACGTCGTCGTGATCGACGACCTGTCGAGCGGGCACGAGGAGTTCGTGCCCGAATCCGTGCCGTTCATCCGGGGCACCCTGCTCGATCGTGAACTCCTCGAGTCGGTCTTCCGTGCGCACAACATCACGGGCGTCGTCCACGTGGCCGGATTCAAATACGCCGGAGTCTCCGTAAAACGCCCTTTGCACACGTATGAGCAGAATGTCACCGCGACCACGACGCTGCTCGCCGCGATGGAGGTATCGGGGGTAGACGCAGTTGTCTTCTCTTCGAGCGCCGCCGTGTACGGAACCCCGGACACCGACCTCGTGACCGAGGCCACGCCCACGAAGCCGGAGTCGCCGTATGGAGAGACCAAGCTCATCGGGGAATGGCTGTTGCGCGACCAGGAGATCGCGGTCGGACTGCGTCACACGTCGCTGCGCTACTTCAACGTGGTCGGGTCCGGTGCGCCCGATCTGTTCGATTCGAGCCCGCACAATCTCTTCCCCATGGTTTTCGACGCGCTTACCGCGGGCAAGACCCCGCGCATCAACGGCAACGATTACCCGACGCCGGACGGCACGTGCGTGCGCGACTACATCCATGTGGCCGACCTTGCGCTGTCGCACCTTGCTGCTGCCAAGCGACTGGATGCGCACGCGCCCATCGAACCCGTCTACAACCTGGGCAGTGGTGAGGGGGTCTCGGTCAGCGAGATCATGACGGCCATCGCCCAGGAGACGGGCATTGAATTCACCCCGGAGTACGGGCCACGGCGGCAGGGAGACCCCGCGCGCATCGTAGCGTCCGGTGAACTCGCGGCTCGCGATTTGGACTGGCGGATGCGGCACTCGCTGACCGAAATGGTTTCGAGCGCGTGGGCGGCGCGGCAGGCGGCATCCTGAGTTCTGGGACCACGGGGGTAGAACGCTCGGTCTTCTCAGGCGATTGTTACTCGTACCGGCGCGTCGCGAAGTCTCGAGGCCGAGTTGAGGCTTTACGATTTGCGACTTGACTCTGACCTAACTACACCGGTGTAATTATTACCAACACGTCGACCGACGTGGACGTAACACATGGGTGGGAGATCGATATGGCTGTTTCTGAATATCGCTCTGGGGTTCCCGATGACTGGTTTGTTGATCCTGTCCGGTTGGGGGTGCCCGGGGTCCGGTCGAATGTCAACGACGACAACCCTCTGGCATGGCAGTCCGATTCACTCTGCGCGCAGACCGATCCGGAGGCGTTCTTCCCTGAAAAGGGTGGATCGACCAGGGATGCGAAGAAGATCTGTGCAACCTGCGAAGTCAAGAGCCAGTGCCTTGAGTACGCACTCGCCAATGACGAGCGGTTCGGCATCTGGGGTGGCCTGTCAGAGCGCGAACGCCGCAAGCTTCGTAAGCGAGCGGTTTAGTTGGTGTGGCGCGCGGGTCGGGCGCGCCGCTCATTTCACCGATTTGTGGCGCGCCCGTCGCGCTTGACTGAGGATCGACCGGGCGCAACTT
Organism: Microbacteriaceae bacterium; assembly: GCA_030841285.1. Taxonomy (GTDB): domain Bacteria; phylum Actinomycetota; class Actinomycetes; order Actinomycetales; family Microbacteriaceae; genus JAUZGC01. The sequence goes on along the minus strand of JAVECW010000143.1, from coordinate 620 downwards.
AGGCTGGCCCCGATGTATCCGAGAGTCACCGCCATCGTCGTCGCCAATAATGGTGGCGCCCATCTTCAGCGAACTCTCGACGCGCTCAAGGCCCAAACCCGTCAGCTCGACGCGATCATTGCGGTCGATTGCGCGTCGAGTGACGACACCGCGCGCATCCTCGCCGAATTCGGACCGACGCACATCGTGTCGGTCCCGGACAAGCTTCCGTTCGGAGCGGCTGTCGCCAGCGCCGTGCGGATCATCGCTCCGCCGGCGTCCGACCACGAGTGGCTCTGGCTGCTCGCGCAGGACAATGCGCCGGAGCCCCGTGCCCTCGAAGCCCTTCTCGGCGCTGCCGAGGTGTCGCCGTCCGTCGCGGCGGCCGGCCCCAAGCAGGTCGACTGGGAGGATGCGAGCTTCATTCGCGAGTTCGGCGAGGCGATGACGCCCCTCGGTGCATCCGTGCCGGTCGTCGAAAACGAGCTCGACCAGGCTCAGCACGACGGATTGAGTGACGTGCTCGGCGTCGCCGCAGGCGGGCTGATCGTGCGGCACACCCTGTGGAACAGGCTGGGCGGCTTCGACCCTGGCCTGCCTGCGATGGATGACGGGCTCGACCTGTGCGTGCGCGTTCGCCT
>JAVECW010000074.1 GCA_030841285.1 Microbacteriaceae bacterium | reverse complement strand
TACGACGACATCCCCTCCTTCGACGGGCGAGCGGCCGGTTCGACGCTCGGCGGGGCCGGTGTCGCCGTGTCGGCGACCACGCGTCATCCGGAGCTCGCGTTCGCGGCGGCCGCCGCGCTCGCCGGTGCCGAGGCGCAGGCGGGCCCATACACGGTCGGAGGCGGCCAGCCCGGTAACCTGAGGGCCTGGCGGAGCGACGCGGCAAATGAGTCGACCCGCGGATTCTTCCGCAACACCCTGCGTACGCTCGAGCGTGCGTGGGTCCGTCCGAGGGTGCTTGGCTGGCCCGACCTGCAGCTGGAGCTCTCGCACATCGTGCGCGACGCGATCGTCGCCCGCCGCGTCGACGACGGGGTGCTCGACCGTATCGAACGGCTGCCGGCGTCCCACCTCAGGGAGGACATCCTGTGACGTACTTCGAAGAGTATGAGCTCGGGTCGTCGCGGCAGAGCTACGGCCGCACGGTGACTGAGGCCGACATCGTGCTGCACGCCGGCCAGACGGGCGACTTCTACCCGCACCACATGGACGCCGAGTTCGCCAAGTCGCTTCCTGGCGGCCAGCGGATCGCCCACGGAACGCTCATCCTGTCGATGGCCGTCGGCATGCTCGCCGGCGAGATCAACGACAAGGCGATGAGCTACGGCTACGACCGTGTGAGGTTCATTCGTCCTGTGCACGCCGGCGACACGATCACCTCTCGCAGCGAGATCGTCGCCCTCCGCGATTACACCAGACAGCCGGATGCGTTCGGCCTCGCAGAAGAGAAGGTCGAGGTGGTGAATCAGCGCGGCGAGGTCGTCATCGCGTTCGTGCACCTCTACCTCGTGAACCGTCAACCAAGGAGCGACACGTGACTGACCTCTACCAGCCGGCGCAGATGATCGACACGCACCAGCACCTCTGGAAGCCATCCGAGCGCCGGTACGAGTGGCTCGAGGCTGCGGGGGCGCCCCTCGACGCCGACTTTGGCCCGGAGGACGTCGAATCGGATGTCGCTGCCGCAGGCATCACGGCAACCGTCCTCGTGCAGGCCGCCGACACCTATGAAGACTCGTTCTACATGCTTTCGGTCGCGTCCAGGGTGCCGCTCGTGCGCGGCGTGGTGGCGTGGGCCCCCCTCGACCGGCCTGCCGAGGCCGAGGCGGCGCTCGACCTTTACGCGGCGTCGCCCGTCGTACGCGGCATCCGAGTGCTGAACCACAATTACGCCGACCCGCGCTGGCTACTGCGCGACGACGTGACCGTCGGCATCGCTCTACTCGCGTCGCGTGGCCTCTCCCTCGACGTCGTGAGTGTCGTGCCCGAACACCTCGCCATGATCGCAGAGCTCGCGAGGCAGCATCCGGAGCTCACGATCGTGGTCGACCACCTGGCCAAGCCAGACATCGCCGGCCGAGGCTGGGAGCCGTGGGCATCCCTGCTCGCGGATGTCGCCACCCACCCGAACGTCAGCGTCAAGGTCTCAGGGCTCAACACTGCCTCCGCCCCCGACTGGACTTGGCAGGACTGGCAGCCATACGTCGACCACGCGGTCGAGCACTTCGGTTCTGGCCGCGTGATGCTCGGCAGCGACTGGCCGGTCTCCACCCTCGCGGGCGACTTCGCGGGGGTGTGGCTGGCACAGCGCCAGGTGATCGCGCACCTCGGCACCGACCAGCAGGACGACATCCTCTTCCGAACTGCCCTCCGCGCCTACTCATTGGACCGCACATGACTACCGCACCCCTGCCCCTCGAGGGCATGCTCGTGCTCGACTTCAGCCAGTTCCTCGCCGGCCCCATGGCGGCGATGCGCTTAGGCGATCTCGGCGCGCGGGTCATCAAGATCGAGCGACCAGAGGGCGGCGACATCGGCAGGAGGCTCGCCTTCGCGGGAGTCGTCGAGGATGGCGACACTCTTTCGTTCCACATCACCAACCGCAACAAGGAGAGCTACGCGGCCGACCTCAAGAGCGAAGAGGATCGCATCGGCATCCGCGCACTCGTCGCACGGGCCGACGTGATCGTGCAGAATTTCAGACCGGGAATCATGGAGCGTCTCGGTTTCGGCTACGACGCGGTTGCCGCCATCAACCCCGGGATCGTCTACGCGAGCGTGAGCGGATACGGTACCGAGGGCCCATGGAAGGATCGCCCAGGACAGGATCTTCTCGCCCAGTCGCTCTCCGGCCTCCCCTGGCTCAATGGCAGCGTCGACGACCCGCCCGTGCCGGTCGGAATCGCGCTCGCCGACGTGATCGCCTCCATCCACCTCGCCACCGGCATCACAGCCGCGCTGCTGCGCCGCGAGCGCACGGGGCTCGGCGGCAGGGTCGACACGAGCCTGCTCGAGTCGATGCTCGACCTCCAGTTCGAGCTGCTGAGCGCGCATCTGGGTGACCCGTCGATCCTCGTCAAACGCGGTGCGCGCAACACGGCGCACGCATTCCTGCAGGCGCCATACGGCGTCTACCCGACTTCGGATGGCTATCTCGCCATCGCCATGACGTCGGTGCCGGAGCTCGGCGCGCTCATCGGCCTGGCGCAGCTCGAGGAATACGTCGACCCGGACACCTGGTGGACTGAACAGACCACAATCACGCGCCTTCTCGCCGACCACCTCGCCACGCGCTCGACCAGGGAGTGGCTCGAGATCCTCGACCCCGCCGACGTTTGGTGCGCGCCCGTGCTGACCCTTCCGGAACTCGTCGGCAACGACGGCTTCCGCGCGCTCGACATGACGCAGCAGACCGAACGGCCGGGCGCCGACGGTGGCGGCCCGGTCGCCATCCAGACCATCCGCACCCCCGTGCGATTCGATGGACGGGTGCTCAAAAACAACAGAGGCGCACCCCGGCTCGGCGAACATACCGAGGCGATCCGCGCCGAGTTCGCCCACAAGGAGGCAGCACTGTGAAGAATCCCAACCCCGATCCCACGGCCCGCAACGCTGTGCCCGTGTGGAACCAGGACGTGAAGCTCTACGAAGACTATGAGGTGGGCGAGGTAGACCGATCAATCCGTCGCACCATCTCGGAGGGTGAGGTGATGATATTCAGCAGCATGCTCGTCGACCTGCACCCTTACGTCGCCGACGAGATCTTCGCGCGCGACGAAGGACTCTTCGGCCGGAGGATCGTGCCGGGCGCGCTCGTGTTCGGATACGGCATGGGCCTGATGGCTCATAACAACGTGAACACCTTCAGTTACGGCTATGACCGGCTGCGCTTCATCAAGCCGGTGTTCATCGGCGACACGATTTACACCATGCGAACCCTGCTCCGGAAAGAGCCGAAGTACGACGAGATGGGACTCTTCACGGTGTCGTACGAGGTGTTCCGCGCCGAGGACGAGCAGATCGTGCTCTACTGCGAGCACCTGCAGACGGTGAAGTACCGCGACCCGGCTGTGGCGAAGGCAAAGGCAAAGTAATGATCGACCTATTCGCCGAGGTTTCCGCGTACTGTCGCCTCGCGGTCCCCGAGGAGTACAAACGCCCGATCGCGATCGTCGGCGCTGGTGGCATTGTCGATGGAGCACACCTCCCGGCCTACCGACTCGCCGGGCTCGAGGTCGTCGGGATCACGGATATCGACCTGACTAGGGCCCGCGAAGTCGCTACCCGGCACGGCATCGCCCGTGTCTACGCGACGCTCGAGGAGCTGCTCGCCGACGACAGGGTCGAGGTCGTCGACATCGCGGTGCCGGTGACTCACCAGCCGCCAATCTTCAGGAAGGCCGTCGCGGCCGGCAAGCACGTCCTGGCCCAGAAGCCCTTCACCACCAACCCGGAGACGGCGCGTGAACTCGCGGCGCTCGCCGCTGAAGCCGGTGTGGTCGCCGCCGTGAACCAGCAGATGCGCTTCGATGAAGGCATCGCCGCGGCCCACAGGATGGTGGAGTCGGGTTGGCTCGGAACGGTGACCTCGTTCTCGCTCTCGGTCAACGTCTTCACCGATTGGTCGCAGTGGGAGTGGGCGCAGGCCATGGAACGCCTCGAGATCATGGTCCACTCGATCCACTACCACGACGCGGTGCGCTGGTTCATGGGCGAGCCGTCGTCGGTCTACGCCGTCGCGGGCCGCACGCCCGGGCAGTTCCCGGTCGGCGAGACTCGTACGACGAGCACGTATACGTTTCCCGACGGCAGCTCGGCGTTCGTCTACGCCAACCACATGAATGCGGGCAACGACAACACCGCCGAGTTCCGCATCGATGGCACGGAGGGCGCGATCCGCGGCACCCTCGGGCTCATGTACGACTATCCGGGCGGGCGCCCTGACACGCTCGAGGTCACGAGCACCGTCGTGGCGACGGACGGCTGGGTGCCATATCCGGTCACCCAACGCTGGTTCCCGCACGCCTTCATCGGCTCGATGGGCTCGGTGCTGCAAGCCGTCGCGACGGGCTCGACCCCGCGCAGCGCGGTGAGCGACAACGTCAAGACGGTGGAACTCGTGGATGCCCTGTACCGTTCGATGGACACCAACGAGGTCGTGCATTTCGGCCGCTGATGCATGGTTTCACTCCTGGACGCGGTTCGTAGTAGACAAGGCACGATCATGGTCAAGCTCAGCGATGTCGCCGCCCTCGCAGAAGTGTCCCCAGCGGTGGTCTCTCGCGTGCTTTCCCGCGACAAGGCGCTGAGGGTCTCTGACGGCACACGTGAGCGAGTGATCGCGGCGGCCCGCGAACTGGACTATGTGCCGAACCATGCGGCGCAGTCCCTGCGGACCGCGCGCTCGAGCACGGTCGCGCTCGTGGTTCCGGATGTCACCAGCGCCGTGTTCGCGGAGCTCACCCGGGGCGCCGATGCGGAGGCGGCATCTCGCGGTCAGGCCATCATGCTCGGTCGGGGAGAGCGCCTTCAGGACGACTCCGACTGGCTACGTCGGCTCGTCGGTGAGGGGCGCATCGACGGGGTCATCCTGCAGCCGCCTGACGGAAGCCACGCCGCCGACCTCGAGTCGCTGGTCGTGCAGGAGACACCGATCGTCGTCATCAACTCGGTCGACGACGGCCCGCTCAGCACCATCGTGCTCGACGATGCGGCGGGCATCCGCCTCGCCGTCGACCACCTACGCTCGCTTGGCCACACCGAGATTGGTTTCGTCGGTGGCCTTCCGGGGAGCGCAACCGGCGCACGGCGCGAAGCGGGCTTCCTGTCGGCGATGGCCGATGGAGGACTCGACGCGAATGACGATTGGATGACGCATGTTGGATACAACGGCGCAGATGGTCGCGTCGCTGCGGTCCATTTGCTCGAGGTGGGGCCGATGCCGACCGCTCTCGTCGTCGCCAACCTGAACGCGGCCCTCGGCCTGCTCGCAGAGCTGCACTCACGCGACCTGAGGGTGCCTGCCGACATCTCGATCGTCGCCATGCACGACGTCTGGTACGCGGATGCCACATGGCCGCCGATCACGACGGTGAGGATGCCGCTGAGCACCCTCGGTTCAGCCGCGGTCGCCCTGCTCGTGGACGGGGACGCGGCGGTGACCCACACGGTGGTCGGGTCGCCGGCGCCG
>JAVECW010000086.1 GCA_030841285.1 Microbacteriaceae bacterium | reverse complement strand
CTCCTCCACAACAACGGCTGGCGAATCGAACAGACGCCAAGCCCCGGAGAACTCGTACTGATACCGCCCGGAACAGTCGATCCCGCACGTCGACCACGACCCATGCCCACCAAACTCCCGCACTGGCTGAAAGCCAGGCGAGCAGGCCGGGGAAGCAAGCAGAGCGCTTGCCCCGGTTGACTAGGCAACCCGCCGTGGTTGGTTGAAGGCCCGCCCATCGTGTTGGTTGCGTAGGCTGAGCTGACCCGGCCGGGGAGAAGTCCGCCCGCGCCCAGTAAGGAACCCTGTGCCGGATGAGTGCGTCACCCGCAATTCCATCCCGTCGCCCGGGCTGCTATCCCCGCCGCGACGCGCGCCGTGGAACTTACCGCTCCGCGGAACCGCCCGAGGCGGTGTCCTCGTCGGTTTCGGGATTGTGGTGCTCCTGGCCCGAGGGTTCGCCTCCGGGGGACTCGCGGTTCTGGTCGTCCTCGAAGTCTCCACGTGTCATATTGCTGACGGTTGCTTCCTCGGCATCCGCTCGGTCGGTTCGCTTCGGCTCACTCATGTCGGCCTCCTCCTACGTGACGCTCGGTACGCTCGGTGCGCTTCTGGCACGGGAAGGACGCTAGTCGCGTGCGAGCGTCCGGGCAAGGGGTTGACAGGTGTCGTCTTGATCCAGCACAACTACGTCTCGATCCAGCGCAACTAGAGGTGGCGGCGCCAGTTCAGCGCCACCAGAAGGAGCGCGAGGGCGGCGATGACTGCCGCTGCTGCGAGCATTGCCGGGTAGCTGAACCATGCGCTCAGCGCCGCCATCACTGCGGGCACAAAGAACCCGATGTATGTCAGTGAGTAGTACACCGCGGTGAGCCCCGCGAGGTCGTCGGGTCGCGCGATGCGCTGGATTTCCTGCAGTCCAGACACCATCAGCAACCCGTATGCGGCGCCAAGCACAGCGGCGGCCGCAAATGACAGCCAAAGCGACTGGGTGGCCACGGCAAGCAGCGCCAGGGCCATACCGGGAACCGTCACAGCCAGCCCGACGACGACAGCACGCGCCGAGCCAGGATCGTCGATGCGGCGGCCCAGTGCTTGGATGGCCACACCGCTGCCCAACGCAACGAGACAGAGTAGGCCCGAGTAGCCGATCGCAGCGCCGGGAACCTGCTTCAGCAAGAGTCCGGGGACGATCGCATACGCCGTCGCGGCCGTCGCAAAGACCCACGGCGCCATGGGAACCACGACGTAGAGGAAGCGCTTGTGCTTGGCGGCAGGCACCTTCAAATCGTCGATGAGCGGACCCCGCGAGCGGCCGGATGTCCTCGTCTCGGGAGCGCCGATCATGGGCAACCCGAGGACGATCGTGACCGCGATGGCCACGAAGTACGGCGTCACCGCGGGGAGCGGTCCGAACTGGGCGAGCGCAGCGGCGGCACCCGCGCCAAGTCCGAATCCGGCCGTCACAGACAGCGCGGCGCGGCGAGCCCCCGTGCCAGACGTGGCTCGCGAGTCAAACGGAGCAGACGAGAGTTCCTTGATCCAACTGGACCCGGCCGCCATGACGAGACCGACCGACAGCCCGGAGAACACCCGGCCGACGAAGAGCAAGGCCGTGGAGTGGGCTCCCAGGGCGAGGATGGCGCTGCCGCACAGGGCGAGCAACGGTGCGGGAAGCATGAGGGGCCGTCGTCCCCACCGATCCGAGAGTGGGCCGCCCAGCAGCAGGGCCGGCACGACTCCCAAAACATATGCCCCCAGGAGTATGTCGACGACGCTCGCTGAAAGACCATCGAGCTGGCGGTACATCACGAGAAGCGGGGTGAAGTCGTTTCCGCCCCACGCGACCGCGAAGGCCGCGCCAGCGACCCAGAGCCAGGCGTGACGCTTCGGATGAGCGGCTGTCGTCACCAGCAGGGCGGCCGGGGTGGCGGCAGCCGCGGCCGCTGTCTCGGTAATCGGGATTGCCGTGTCGAGCGTGAGTGACTGGGTGGAGGACTGTGCCGCTGCCATTTGTGGTGCCTGGTTCTTTGTTGGGGTGCGGCGGCGGTGGCGCGGGATAGAGGGCCGTACTTAAGTCTAAGTCGAGCGCAGGACGCGCCATTCCCGCCAGACCAGCCAGATGATCGCGACATCCAGTGCTGTGAGGAGCGCCATGCCCACGGTCGGGGTACCCACGAGCACGAAGACCTGGTACGCGGCGAAGAGACCGAGTACTCCGAGCGCGTACGGGTAAACCCAGTGGTATTCGCGAAGCAGGCAATACACCAGAACGACCTTCACGATGCCGTGCGCGAGCAGGAAGAGAATGACGAAGGTGGTCGTACCGGCGGCGAGTTCCCGGCCGAAGTGTCCCGCCCAGTAGGCCACAAAGTTGCGGATCGGGTGATCTCCCGCGACGGTGCCAGACAGTGGAAAGAGAAGGGCGCGCAGCATGCCGGGCGCGAGCCAGAGGAGCATTCCGCCCACGAGCTCGATGAGGCCGTCGAGCCCCTTGAGGACGACGCCCACACGATAGACGAGGTCGAGATTCCGCCCTCGCGCGTCCGAATTCTTCACGACTGGAACGGAGCGCGGTCGGGCGGTTCGGTGAGCGCATCGAGGATGGAACTCTGGACGATTCCCAGCCAGTCATAGATATCACTCAGGAGGATCGCAGCGTCTGAGTCCGCATAACCGCGATCGCCGTCGTGTTCGATCCCCAGTCGAGTGGCGAGGACGAGCCGGATGTCGGTCAACACGCGCAACCACGCCTGGACGGCGGGCTCATCGAGTCGAACCGTTGTCGTCGTCGTACTCTCTGTGCCGATTGACGCGACCACGGCGCGGGCATTCGCCGTCTTGCGCTCGGCGAGCCCGTCCGCCGTGAACCGGCGGAACTCGGCCGCAGCGGCAGCGTCGTCCCGATACGCATCGGGGAGGAGGCGCAGCATGGCGGGGTCGTCAGCCGGGGTCTCGATATGCGTGTCGCTGCGCGACTCGCTACTCGACCGCCACTGGTCGTTGTTGGGCGACTCGCTACTCGACCGCCACACGTCGTCGGCGGGGGTCTCGGAACCAGACCGCCAGTCTTCGACGAGTTCGGCCGTCTCTCTCGCGAGTTGCGAGAGCAGGGCGACTTCCTCTGGCTCGAACTCCGCGGAAAGTCGTCCGTCACGTTCGCGGATGAATCCCCTCATGCGTCGGCCTTCGTGAGCGTTGCCCACAGCCCGTAGTCGTGCATCGCCTCGACGTGCCGCTCCATCTCTTCCCTGGTACCGGTGGCCACGACCGCCCGTCCGTCGTTGTGCACCTGGAGCATGAGGCGCTCGGCCTCGGCTTCCGGAAACCCGAAATAGCTGCGGAAGACGTAGGTGACGTAGGACATCAGGTTGACTGGGTCGTTCCAGACGATCGTCACCCAGGGCGTGCCGAGCACCGTCGTCTCGTCTGTCTCGATCTGCTCGTTCGTGCTTGTGCGCGTGTCCTCGAGCGTCGTGGACGCCCACCCCGTCGTCACTGCTCTGCCTGTGTGATCGCATCGGCCGCGCGCACGAGCGCGAGGTGTGTGAGCGCCTGCGGTACGTTGCCCGCCTGACGACTCTGCTCGACGTCATACTCCTCGCTGAACAGGCCCACGTCGTTCGCGTAGCCGAGGAGGCGATCCATGAGTCGCCTCGCATCCTCGACGCGACCCATCCCCGCGTATTGCTCGACGAGCCAGAACGAGCAGGCAAGAAACGGATGCTCGCCGGGCGGCAGTCCGTCGACGCCCACCTCCGTGCGGTAGCGCAGCGGCAACCCGTCCCTCAGCAGGTCGGCTTCGATCGCGGCGACAGTGCCGATCATGCGCGGATCGTCGTGTGCGCAGAATCCGACCTGGGGGAGTTGCAGGAGTGCGGCATCCACTTCTTGCGTGCCGTAGTACTGCGTGTAGCTACCGCGCTTGGTATCGAAGCCGTGAGTCTCGATCTCCGTGCGGACCTCTTCGCGCAGCGCGATCCAGCGGTCGACCGGGCCGTCGAGGCCGAACTCCTGCACGCCACGGATTGCGCGATCGAATGCTGCCCACACCATGACGCGCGAGTGGGTGAAGTGCTGTGGTTCACCGCGGATCTCCCAGATGCCGTGATCGGGCATCCGCCAGCGCTCCTCAAGATGTGCCACGAGCGCGCGCTGCAGTGCCCAGGTGAATCTCGATTCGCGCACGCCGCCCAGGCGCCCATCGTGCAAGCCGATCATGACTTCGCCGATGACGTCCGCCTGGAATTGCGTGGATGCCGCATTGCCGATGCGAACCGGCGCCGCCCCCTGGTATCCGGGCAGGCTCCAGAGCTCGCGCTCGAGCAGGTCACGCTCGCCGGAGAGCCCGTACATGATCTGTACATCGGCCGGGATGCCGGCGATGGCGCGAAGCAGCCAATCGCGCCAGTGGTCCACGGCCGCGTGATAGCCATGCGCGAGCAGCACCGAGATGGTCAGTGACGCATCGCGCAGCCAGACGTAGCGATAATCCCAGTTGCGGGTTCCTCCGAATTGCTCAGGAAGGGAGGTGGTCGCGGCCGCGACGATGCCGCCGGTCTCGTAGTGGGTGAGCGCGCGAAGCACAAGGAGCGACCGCACGATCTCGTCACGATATGGCCCCTCGTGCGTGCACCCCTCGGCCCATTTCGTCCACCAGTCGTGCGTGCGCTTGAGTTGGATGTCGATCGTCGGGGCGGATGGCGGCGACTTGTGCGCGGGGAACCAGGTCAGGCTCAGGTCGACGGTCTCGCCCGCGTGGATCGTGAACTCACCCGTGTGGCTGTGGTTGCTCCCGGTGAGTTCCGGCCCTCGCAAAATGACCGCGTCAGGGCCGGCGACCGCAATGAGCGCGCTCGTTTCGTCATCACGCACTTTGCGTACCCAGGGGATCGCCGACGAGTAGCCGAAGCGGATGCGCAGATCCTGGTGCATGCCAACGGTGCCGCTGATGCCGCGCACGCGCCGAATCACGTCCGCGCGCCGATCGCCGTGCGGCATGATGTCGGTCACCTCGACCTCGCCATCGCGCGTCCGCCACCGCGTGACGAGGATCATCGTGGAGCCGAGATACCGACGTGTCGATGTCGCCGCCTCATCGGAGGGAGCGAGCAACCATCGGCCGTGATCTTCCGTGCCGAGCAGCGCCCCGAACGTCGAAGCCGAGTCGTAGCGAGGCAGGCAGAGCCAGTCGATGCTTCCGTTCTTGCCCACGAGCGCGCCCGTATAGCAGTCACTGATGAGCGCGTAATCCTCGATGGGCAGGGACATTACTTCAGTATGGCCGGTGCGCTGGAGCCAGGGCTGGGAGAGCGGTGCGTGGTCGCCGCCGCGGGAAGCGGTGGCTAGGCGACGAGTGCGGGCTCGAGGACCTGCGGGATCTCGCCCGTGACCGGCTTGCGCAGGTCGGTCCAGACCGTGATGGGGGCCGGTTGCCAGCCGAAGGCTGCGGGCTCCGCGTTCTGATCACGGCCAGCGTGCTCGTCGAGGTCGGCGACTGCTCCGAGGACGGGGGCCACGTGTGCTCCTACCTCGACCAGCTCGCCAGCTTCGAGTTTTTCCTTCGCCAAGCGGATGTCGGCGGTAATCCCGAGGGCGACCGAGCGAGCGAGAACGCCATGGAAGATCGTGTCCGAGTCGACGTCGGTGCGGGCAGAAACCGTCCACGTGCCGTTCTCGCCGACGAATTGCGCGAGTCTCGCGTGCACGAGTTCGAAGATCTGCTCTTCGGAGAGCTGCGGTACCTGCGGCACGGGGGCCGCTTTCACTGATGCGGCGTGACGCCTTAGACCAAACATCGCGGAACCCCTTTCATAGACGACCCTCGATCAAGTGTCACTGACAGAGGGGTGGGATTCCCGTGGACACGCCGCAGCTCGCCTACTTCTGGCCGGTTTTGAGGCCTTTCGACGCCTGCGACTCCTTCGCAACGGTGCCGATCGCGATGGCGACAGCAAGTCCCCAGCTGATCCACATGAGCACGAGCCGCCAGTCGCGTGGGCCATTCCTGGTGGTCTGGATCGTTGGCCACGCGCCGGTGATGGCGGCGAGCATCGCGCCATTGAACAGGTACTTTCGCATCGGTTGCCTCCGTCGCCCTCCACGCTACCCGCGCGGTCCTCCTCGCGTCACGTCCGCGCCGGATAATCTGATCGAGTTCGGCACAGGCTCAGTGAAAGGATCTCGTGCAGACAGCGATCCCACGCACGGCGATCCTGGGCGGCGTTCTGCTTGCTGTCGGGGCGCTCGCGATGGCGCTGGGGATCCTCCCGCTCACCGGCGCCGCCTTGCTCTGGCAGCGGACCTGGCCGATCTTGCTCTTCGTCATCGCCATAACGGTCATCACCGAGCTTGCGGCCGCGGCGGGGTTGTTCCGCTTCGTTGCCCAACAAGCCGCGCGCTGGGGGAGAGGCAGGGCATGGCTGCTCTGGGTGCTCGTGGTCGCGCTGGCGACGACGAGCACGATCTTCCTTTCCCTCGACACGACAGCCGTGCTGTTGACACCTGTAGTGATCGTGCTCGCCCGCCACGTGAGGCTCGACCCCCTCCCGTTCGCATTGACGACCGTCTGGCTTGCGAACACGGCATCCCTTCTCTTGCCGGTCTCCAACCTGACGAACCTGCTCGCCCAGCACCAGCTGGGGGGCTTGAGCCCGATCCGGTTCGCGGCGCTGACCTGGGCACCTGCCCTCGTCGCGATCATCATCCCCGCGATCGCGATCTTCCTGGTGTTCCGGCGCCAACTCACGGGAAGATACAAACCGGATGACCCGACGCCCGTCCGTGACAGAGTCTTGTTCGCGGCGAGCGCCGTGGTCGTGGTCGCGCTTGTTCCGGCACTCGTCTCGGGGGTGGCCGTATGGATCCCCGCGGTGGCCGCTGCGGTCATCCTCATCGTCGTCTTCGTCGTGCGGCGCCGCCGAGCAGTCCGGTTTTCCCTCATCCCCTGGCAGCTCGTGCTGCTCGCGGCCGGGCTCTTCCTGGTCATTGAAGCCGCACACTTCCTGGGCCTCGGGGCAGCGCTTGCAATGATCTCCGGACACGGCGAGGATCTGCTCAGCGTGCTCCGGCTCGCCGGAGTCGGGGCGGCCGGCGCCAACCTTGCCGACAATCTGCCGGCGTTCCTGGCGATCGCGCCCGCCGCAGATACGCCAGCCCGCGTCGTCGCGCTCCTCATCGGCGTCAATGTCGGCCCGCTCATCACGCCGTGGGCGTCGATCGCGACACTGTTGTGGCATCAGCGGCTCGTGGCGATGGACGTGCGGATCTCGTGGACGCGTTACGCCCTTCTTGGTCTGGT
>JAVECW010000084.1 GCA_030841285.1 Microbacteriaceae bacterium | reverse complement strand
ATCGATCTGATCGTCGACGCCGCGGGGACCCCCTGGTTCCTCGAGGCGAACGTGCTGCCTGGCCTCACCGAGACGTCGCTCGTGCCGCAGGCCATCGAGGCGGCCGGCCGCGAGCTCGGCAAGGTCTACTCCGCGCTGGCTGAGGCTGCGATTCGCGACACCCCGGCGCCCGTCCCCGCTGTCTGAGCGCCGCGCCGGTCGCTGCGCTGGTTGAGCAGCCCGCCTGACCCCGCTTTGCTGGTTGAGTACCAAACGTCGTCGTGCACTTGATGTTTCACGTGAAACACCACGGCTCTCGACAGGCACTCTGCACTCTCGAACGACACGACACTGCTTCGCGCACGATCCGGCATCGCGCGCGAGCTGCGCATCCAAGGCCATGCCCATCCGGGTCACAAAGACACACACGTCTGGTCCGGAACGCATCGAGCAGGATCGAAGAAGCGATCAGGGAGACCGCGGCATAGAGTCACGGTTATGACAATCGCACTCCAGTATTGCAACATCACCGTCAACGACGTCGACGAGTCGATCGCCTTCTACGGCGACGCACTCGGCCTCCAGGTGCGCAATGACGTCCCCTCCGGCGGATTCCGCTGGGTCACGCTCGGCAGCGACGCGCAGCCCGGACTCGAGATCGTGCTCTCCGTGCCGCATGCCGGCCGCTCGCATGCCGACGGCGACGCGCTGCAGGAGCTCCTCACCAAGGGAGTTCTGCCGATGACCGTGTTCCGCTCCGACGACGTCGACGCGACCTTCGAGACCGTGCGCGCATCCGGCGCCGAGGTCCTCCAGGAGCCCATCGACCAGCCCTGGGGCCCGCGCGACTGCGCGTTCCGCGACCCATCGGGCAACGTCGTCCGGATCGCGCAAGCGCCCGCGGCCTGAACACGCGGCCGCGCCCCGAAACCCGTCACAGATGGGAGAGACCGCACCCGTGCGCGGCCCTCAGAGCGAGTCGATCGTTCGCGTGGCGGCGATCCACGACTCCAGGCGTTGATCCCTCGTGGTCAACACCCCCATCCCCACGGCAGGCATCGTTCTCGGGTCCCCACGGCAGGCATCGTTCTCGCGTCGCCGCGGTCGGGTCGTGCTCGACACGCGCGTTAGGCACCTGCGTTAGGTGCCGCGTACGTCAAGCAACGCCGTCGCCACAGGCGATGTTTCACGTGAAACCCTCGGGGCGGGTGCCTCTGGGTTTCGACACGCTCGTAGCGTCGCGTGCTGAGCGAGTCGCTGCGGGACCGGTCTCATGCACGATCGCGGGTGACCATGCGACTCAACGAGCACAAGCGTGGTCTCGATTGGCGTGGGCTTCGCGGCTTGGCACGCAACGAGCACGGCATCGCGTTGCGCACTCGACGGCACGGCACGGGAGCCGCGCGGATCGCAGCCCCGGCAGACGACGGCTAGCTGAAGCCGGGCTCGCCCAGCTCCGCCAGAATGCGGTTCAGATCCTGGATCGTCGCGAAGTCGACCACGATCTGGCCCTTACGCGTACCCAAGCTGACCTTGACGCGTGTGTTCAGGCGATCACCGAGACGCTCTGCGATCTCATTCAGGTTCCCCTGACGCTTCCCAGGGATCGCTTTCGGCTTGACGGCCTTCGGCGTCGCGCTGGCGGCCGCCTCCGCGGCGCGCACCGAAAGATCCTCGTTCACGATCTTGTCGGCGAGTCGATGCATGGCATCCACGTCGGTGACCGACAGGATGGCGCGTGCATGGCCAGCGCTCAACACCCCCGCGGCGACGCGTGACTGCACGGCAGCGGGCAACTTGAGCAGGCGCAGCGTGTTGGTGATCTGTGGACGCGACCGCCCGATCCGCCCCGCGAGCTCCTCCTGCGTGATGCCGAAGTCGGCGAGCAGCTGCTGGTACGCGGATGCCTCCTCCAGCGGGTTCAGCTGCGCCCGGTGCAGGTTCTCCAGGAGCGCATCACGAAGCATCGCGTCGTCCGCCGTGTCCTTGATCACCGCAGGGATCGTCGGAAGACCAGCCTCCTTGGTCGCACGGAGGCGTCGCTCGCCCATGATGAGCTCGTACTTATCCTTCTCGCCGACGATCGCGCGAACGACGATGGGCTGCAGCACACCAACCTCGCGGATGCTGGCGACGAGCTCATCGAGCGCCTCGCGGTCGAACTCGGTGCGCGGCTGCTGCGCATTCGGGACGATGTCGTAGGGGGAGAGGTTTGCCAGGCGAGCGCCGGGAACCGCCACGAGGTCGGTCACGACCGCGCTGCGATCCGAAACGCTGCGCCCGGCAGCATCGCGTTCGGGGAAGAAGACGTCGACGGGGCGCGCTGCGGCATCGGACGTGGGGATAAGGGCGCCGATTCCACGGCCCAGACCGGTGCGCTTGGCTGCCATTAGCGTGGTGCTCCTCTTCGTGAGATCTCGGCTGCCGCCTCCAGGTAGGAGAGCGATCCAGACGAGTGGGGGTCGTAACTGATCACGCTCTGGCCGTAGCTCGGGGCCTCCGAGATGCGCACAGAGCGGGGAATGATGGTGTCGAGGACTTCCTTGGGGAAGTGCTCGCGAACATCCTGCGCCACCTGGTGGGCGAGATTCGTGCGCGAGTCGTACATTGTGAGCAAGATCGTCGAAACAGCAAGCTTGGGGTTGAGGTGCTTCTCGATGAGCTTGATGTTCTTGAGCAGCTGGCTCAGGCCCTCGAGCGCGTAGTACTCGCACTGGATCGGAATCAGAACCTCGGTCGCTGCGACGAACGCGTTGATCGTGAGCAGCCCAAGCGACGGTGGGCAATCGATCAGCACGTAATCGAACGATTCGTCGACCTCATCGAGGAAGGATGCGAGAGCACGACCAAGCCTCTGCTCGCGGGCGACCATGGAAACCAGCTCGATCTCGGCGCCGGCGAGGTCGATCGTCGCCGGGATGCAGTAGAGACCCGTGAACTCCGGGCTCTTCTGCATGACGTCGATCATCTCGACGTCATTCACGATGACGTCGTACACACTAGGCGTTCCCTCGCGGTGTTCGACACCCAGGGCGGTGGATGCGTTCCCCTGCGGATCGAGATCGATCACGAGCACGCGCGAACCAGAGCGCGCGAGCGCCGCCGCGAGGTTGACGACAGTCGTGGTCTTGCCGACGCCACCCTTCTGGTTCGAGATCGTGAAGATCCGGGTGCGCGAGGGGAGGGGGAGCTTCATCTCGGCGAGAACCTGGCGGCGGCGAGTCATATCGGCGAGCTCCCGGGCCAGTGGCGTCGTTCCATCAAAGGGAGAAGAGGTCGTCTCGACCTGGCCGTCCTGATCAGGATGTTTCACGTGAAACCTTGTCGCTCTGTTCCCGGTGCACGTCGCTCCGGATCGATGTCTCCCGAAGATTCGGGGGTTCTCCTGGTGAGTGTGTGCTCGATGCTGCCAAGCCTCGAGCGGTCAATCCACTGTAGCCCGGATGACGCGGGTGACCTCATCGAGCACGCCGGTCCCCAGCGTGAGAACTTCCACACCGCGCAGCCGGAATCTGCGGATCTCCTTCACTGCCGCATCAATTTCAGCGGTCGCGCCCGCGCCCTTCATGAGCACGAGCTCGCCACCCGGTCGCAGTAGGGGAGCGGTAAGCGGGATCAGCTTGCGAAAGGCGCTCACTGCGCGCGCGGTCACCTGATCAAGCGGTGCCGTGAGGTGCGCATCCTCTGCACGATCACGTACGACGGAGACGTTCGCCAGACCGAGCTCATCGACCTGCTCGGTCAGCCAGGCAACCCGGCGCTCCATCGGCTCGATGAGGACGAAGGAGACATCTGGGCGGGCAATCGCGAGCACCAGGCCAGGCAAACCGGCGCCGCTCCCCACATCGCCGACCATACCGGGCCGCAGGAGCGGTGCGACGATCGCACAGTTCAGGATGTGCCTGCTCCAGAGCCGGGGGAGTTCGAGTGGACCGATCAGGCCCCGCTCCTCGCCCTGCTCAGCGAGATTGGCGGTGAACCGGCGCGCGAGATCCAGCTGTGCACCGAAGAGTGAAGCCGCGGCAGCGGGCTCCGACTCGACCGAGGACGTCAATGTTTCACGTGAAACTACGCGCCGGCCGTGATGACCGTGTGGCGGTCGCGCCCCTCGCCCTCCGAGTTGGAGACATAACCACGCTCGGCGACGATGTCATGAACGAGCTTGCGCTCGTACGACGACATGGGGGGGAGTGCGGCCTGGGCCGCACCCTCCTCGATCCGCGCGATCGCCCGGTCGACGAGGGTCGCGAGTTCGGCCTGGCGGGCTTCGCGCGACCCGCCGATGTCAAGGATGAGCCGGGAGAGTCCACCGGTCTTGTTCTGCACGGCGAGGCGGGTCAGCTCCTGCAGAGCGTTGACGGTATCCGGCTTCGAGAGCAGGCGTAGGTTCGCGTCTTCGGATGCGTGCACGGAGAGGTACGCTCGCCCGTTTCGAGCGGCGATGTCGATATCGCCGTCGATGTCGCAGATGTCGAGGAACTCTTCGATGTAATCGGCCGCGATGTCGCCCTCGTCTTCGAGCTGCGCACTGGTCGGTTCACCCGCCACAAACTCAGTCTTGGCGTCGTTCATGGCTTCCTCACCCGCCGAGCTATTGGCGCCGGTCTCAACGATGAACTCTGCATCGGTGTGCTGGATGTCGGTCATGGTTTCTCCTACTTCTTTCCGCCGGACTGCTTCTTTGCGCGGTTCTTGCCGACGGGCTGCTCGCGCTGTGTCTTCTTGGGTTCCTCGACCGAAAGGATCACGGCGCCCTCCTCGTTGACGAGCTTGCCCTTCCTGGCCAGCCGCGCCTCGCGCGCCTTGGCAGCCTCACTGCCAGGAGTCGGCATGTTCCGAATCACGACGAACTGCTGCACCATGGTCCAGATGTTCGAGGTCAGCCAGTAGAACATAACGCCGAGCGGGAAAGCGAAACCGGAGAACAGGAACACGAAGGGGAGCAGGTAGAGCAGGATTCGCTGCTGCTTGAACTGCGGGCTCGCCTTGGTCTCCGCCGACATGTTCTTCGACACGATCTGCAGCTGCGTGAAGAACTGCGATCCCGTCATGAGCACGACCATGATGGCCGCGATCACCATGACAGCGACGTTCTGCGGCTTCTCGCTCAACGCGCCAGAGAAGCTCTGGCTCAGCTGGGCGACGCCGAAGAGCTTGGAGTGCCCGAACTGCGCCCCGAGCAGGGCGCTCATCGGACCAACACCGGCCTGTGACTTCGCGGCCGCCTCCAGGGTCTGGAAGAGGCCGAAGAAGATAGGCATCTGGAGCAGCAGGGGCAAGCACGAGCTCAGCGGATTGGTGCCCGTCTTCTTGTATAGCTCCATGGTCTCGCGTGACATTGCCTCGCGAGAGAACTGGTCCTTCTTGCCCTTGTACTTGTCCTGGATCTTCTTCAGCTGAGGCGCCACTTCGAGCATCCGTCGCTGGTTCTTGATCTGGCGAACGAAGATCGGGATCAGCGCGGCACGCACGACAACCGTGAGCCCCACGATCGAGAGCACCCAGGTGAGCCCATCGGCCGGACTCATCCCGATCGCGGTGAACAGCGAGTGGAAGGCGACAAGGATGAGTTCGATGACCCATTTAATGGGCCAGAGAACGGTCCCGATAATGTCCGGCATGCTTCGGATCAGCCCTTTCCATGGCTACTGGCTACGACAAAACCAAATGGCGTTACGCGGTAACGTCTCGTTTTCTTATGTGGAACCTCGTCGATTCCACCCTCGGCCCAGGGGTGGCACCGAGCAATTCTTCGAGTGGCAAGGGCTGAGCCCACCACGACGCCGTGTTCCTGGATCGCTCCAAGGGCGTATGCGGAACACGAAGGGTAATACCGGCACACGTCACCGTAGAGCGGAGAGATTGCTGCCCGGTACCCGCGCAGCGCAAGTACCGCGGCATTCCGCGGCAACAGGAGCGCAGCTGTTACGGCGGTGATCATGATCGGGCATTGCCTTTACTGACGGCTCGAGATATCTCTTCATGCAGGGTAACCCACCCAGCGTCCGTGGAGACCGGCAAAGCCCTGACCACAATGTCGATTCCCGGGCTCATCTCGGGCAGCAAGTCAAAGCATGCGGCCTTGAGGCGACGCCGAACCCGATTACGTCGCGTCGCGATTCCCACGGTCTTGCCAACGATGAAGCCAAAGCGAACGCCGGATGCATCCGGATTCTTGCGAACGTACGTCACGGTGTTCGGCGCGGTGAAGCGAGCGCCCCGACGAACAACTGACTTGTAATCCGCCCCCCGCGTAATGCGGTTGGCTTTGGCAAGCACCGGCTCGACTATGCGGAGAGTTCGGTGCGACCCTTGCGACGACGAGCACCCAGGATGGCGCGGCCGGCACGGGTGCGCATGCGAAGACGGAAGCCGTGCACCTTGGCGCGCTTGCGGTTGTTCGGCTGGAAGGTTCTCTTGCTCATATCAATCTCCGGAGTCTGATTCTTTACACGCCTGCACTGAACGAATAGCCAGCGCGGAAGGGCCGTGAAAGTTTTTGGGCAGCCTCAATGGCTGAAGTCAACTGATTAAAACTACGGCCTTGGTTCGGGAAGGTCAAACCCATCGAGGCAAATCATTGATTATGCCCAACTTCACGCCTCACACTGTCCATGACGCGCCGATCAATTCTCCAGACAGATTTGATCGTGACGACTCACATTCGTTAGCGTGAGACGAAAGTTATCCCCAACCTTGACCACAAGTGGCCCGAGATCACTACGGTATTTGACACACACCGGTGGATAACTCTGTGAATACTTCCGGCGGCAACACCGTCTCCGGGTTGAGACAGCCACAACGGAGTGGATTGGGTTCGCTAGCGGGACCCTTGAGAGACGAACATAGGGGAACGATGGCCGACGGCGACGAGTCCATTTCTAACGCGTGGCAGAGAATTCTGGGCTCCCTGGAGACCGATGACCTCATCACGCCACAGCTTTACGGTTTCCTCAGCCTGGTCGAGCCCAAGGGCATCATGGCTGGAACCTTCTATCTGGAGGTTCCCAATGAGTTCACACGGGGCATGATCGAGCAGCGCAGCCGCGTCCCCCTCCTTAAGGCCATCAGCGGTCTCGATGACTCGCTTGCGGTTTCAACCTTCGCAATCGTCGTCAACCCCGAGATTGCGCAGGAAACCATCCGCACCCTGCCAGAGCCGGCCGAAGCGCAATACATCGAAACGCCACCGACTCCACCGGCGCCAGTGACCGAGATCGCCGCCCCCTCCCGTCACAACGACACCCGGCTCAACCCGAAGTACAGCTTCGACAACTTCGTCATCGGCCAATCCAACCGATTCGCGCACGCTGCTGCCGTAGCCGTGGCCGAAGCTCCGGCCAAGGCGTACAACCCTCTCTTCATCTACGGTGACTCCGGATTGGGCAAGACGCACCTTCTGCATGCCATCGGCCACTACGCAATGAGCCTGTACCCGGGCATCCGAGTGCGTTATGTGAGTTCCGAAGAGTTCACGAACGACTTCATCAACTCGATCGCCAACAACAGGGGCTCCTCATTCCAAGCCCGCTACCGCAACATCGACATCCTCCTCATTGACGACATCCAATTTCTTCAGCGTGCGGTCGAAACCCAGGAGGCGTTCTTCCACACCTTCAACACACTCCACGACCACAACAAACAGGTCGTCATCACGAGCGACCTGCCGCCCAAACACCTGACGGGCTTCGAAGATCGGATGCGCTCGCGCTTCGAATGGGGCCTCATCACGGATGTGCAGGCGCCCGACCTCGAGACGCGCATCGCCATCCTGCGTAAGAAGGCTCAGAGCGAGAAGATCCAGGTCCCCGACGACATCCTCGAGTTCATGGCATCGAAGGTGTCAAGCAACATCCGCGAGCTGGAAGGAACGCTGATCCGCGTCACAGCATTCGCGAGCCTTAACCGCACCCCTGTGGACATGAACCTCGTGCAGACGGTGCTCAAAGACCTCATCACCCTCGACGACGACAATGTCATCGCACCGGTCGACATCATCACGAACACCGCTGACTACTTCAAGCTCACGGTGGACGACCTCTATGGCTCATCGCGTTCGCAGGCCGTTGCGACCGCCAGGCAAATCGCGATGTACCTGTGTCGCGAGCTGACGAACCTCTCCCTCCCGAAAATCGGCCAACTGTTCGGCAACCGCGATCACACCACGGTCATGTACGCCAACAAGAAGATCAGTGAGCTCATGAAGGAGCGACGGTCGATCTACAACCAGGTGACCGAACTCACGAGCCGGATCAAGCAGAACCACCGGTACAACAAGGTCTAAGACATACTCACACTGTGGATAACTTGTGGAGAGTGGTCGATTAAGGTCGCAATTCGTGTTGACGAATGACGAAAACTTGTGAGTTATCCGCGGCTGAGCTCGTAATCCGATTGTCGCCGCAGCGGATTCCACCACAGGCCGTCAACATCTCACACGCGTGTAGTTCCCAGAGATTCGTTGAGTCCGAAGAAGTTATCCACAGTTTGCACATCGGTTAACACGATTAATCCTTAATTAATCTCTTCTGGAAATGCGACAACCTTGACCCGCCCCGACAGGCACTTTTGGTGCCGGATGCAGGCACTAGCATGGTCACGATCCAGTTCCTCCCAGTGAAAGGGGTGACTTCGTGCGGTTTCAGGCCAATCGGGACGTTTTCAGCGAAGCAGTTTCATTTGCCGTAAAGCTCCTCCCGCAGCGAACCACCCTGCCCATCTTGAGTGGAATCCTGATCGAGGCAACTGAAACCGGACTCGTGCTCTCGTCATTCGATTACGAGGTTTCGGCGCAGACCGAGATCGCGGCCGATATCGAGGAGCCTGGCAAGGTCCTCGTGTCCGGACGACTCCTGGCCGAGATCGCGAGCAAGCTCCCTAACGCGCCGGTCCAGTTCTCCACTGAAGAGACGAAGGTCGTCGTTCGCTGCGGATCAGCCAACTTCACTTTGCTTTCCATGCCTGTTGAGGAATATCCGAGCATCCCGCAGATCTCCGGCCAGTCCGGAGTGGTACCTGCTGAGGAATTTGCGACCGCCGTCGCCCAGGTCGGGGTCGCCGCCTCGCGCGACGATGTCACACCCGTCATCACTGGAGTCCAGCTCGAGGTGAGTGACAACAAGCTTGGCCTCGTGGCTACCGACCGCTACAGGGTTGCGGTTCGAGAGATCGACTGGGACGGCGGAGACAGCAGCAGCGATCCCGTGACCGCACTCGTTCCCGCACGAACGCTGCAGGAAATCGGCAAGGTTCTCGGCCACAGCGGAACGATCGCGGTTTCGATCATGAACAAGGACGACCGGGAGCTCATCGCGTTCACGGCGAACAAGCGGACCGTCACCTCGCTCCTGATCAAGGGCAACTTCCCTCCCGTTCGCCGGCTGTTCCCGGAGACCGTCAACAACTACGCGGTCATCAACACCAACGACCTGATCGAAGCCACGCGCCGCGTCTCGCTCGTTCTCGAGCGAGAAGCCGCCCTCCGTTTCACATTCACCATCGATGGGCTTACTCTCGAAGCGATCGGTTCAGAGCAGGCGCAGGCATCCGAAAGTATTGATGCGCTTCTCACCGGCGAGGACACCGTGGTCTCACTCAAACCACAATTCCTCCTCGATGGTCTCAGCGCGGTGCGTTCGGAATTCGTGCGCGTCTCGTTCACGAAGACCGAAAACCCCAACAAGCCGGGGCCTGTACTGATCACCAGCCAGTCGAGTAAAGACCAGGCCGGATCAGACAACTACAAATATCTTCTGCAGCCCAACCTGTTGCTCAGGTAGCGGCTCGCACTCAACACCAGAAGGACAGCTATGCACATCGGTCTCGTCGGTCTCGGAAAAATGGGCAACAACATGCGGGCCCGCCTCGAGCGAAATGGGATCGAGGTCACCGGCTACGACACGAATCCAGAGCTGTCGGATGTCGCCACCATTGCAGACCTCGTCCAGGCCTTGCCGACGCCTCGCGTCGTATGGGTCATGGTTCCGGCCGGTGCAATCACGGATGCCGTCGTCACCGATCTCGAGGGATTCCTCGAGAAGGGCGACCTCATCATCGATGGTGGCAATTCGCGCTTCACGGATGACTTCAAGCACGCCGCACAGCTCGAGCCCAAGGGAATCGAGTACATCGACGCCGGTGTCTCCGGTGGCGTCTGGGGCCTCGACAATGGCTACGGCCTCATGGTCGGTGGAAGTGCCGCCCAGGTAGAGCGCGTCATGCCTGTCTTCGACGCACTACGCCCCGAGGGTCCGCGCGACGAGGGATTCGTGCACGTTGGTGAGATCGGTGCCGGCCACTACGCGAAGATGGTGCACAACGGCATCGAGTACGCACTGATGCAGGCCTATGCCGAGGGCTACGAACTTCTCGACACCCGCAAGGACATCATCAACGATGTCACTGGCACCTTCAAGGCATGGCAGCGCGGAACCGTCGTACGCTCCTGGCTGCTCGAACTTCTCGTTCGTGCGCTCGAACAGGACCCGGAATTCGAACACATCGAGGGATTCGTGCAGGACTCCGGCGAGGGCCGTTGGACCATCGAGGAGGCGCTCAACAACGCTGTCCCCGTTCCGACCATCAGCGCGTCGATCTTCGCCCGGTTCGTTTCGCGCCAAAAGGATTCACCCGCCATGAAGGCAGTTGCCGCGCTGCGCAACCAGTTCGGCGGCCACGCGGTCAAGGCCGTGGACTGACGCCTTGTGCGCGTCGCCCACCTCTCTCTGACGAACTTCCGTAACTATGCCGGTGCGGAAGTCCCGCTTGTCGCGGGGCCCAACCTGTTCGTCGGGCGAAATGGTCAGGGCAAGACGAACCTCGTCGAGTCGCTCGGCTACCTGAGCACGCTCGGTTCCCACCGGGTGTCGAGCGACCAAGCCATGATTCGCCAGGGCGAGGATGCCGCGATCATTCGGACTCGCGTCGAACACGACGGCCGCGAGCTGCTCATCGAGGTCCAACTCAACCGGTCGACGCCGAACCGCGCGCAGATCAACCGCTCGGTCGTGAAGCCCCGGGATCTTCCGCGGTACTTTTCGAGCGTGCTGTTCGCGCCGGAGGATCTCGCGCTCGTCCGCGGTGAGCCCGGTGTGCGCCGCCGATTCCTGGACCAGCTCCTGGTGCAACGGACGCCGCGACTTGCAGCCGTTCTCGCCGATTACGACCGCGTGCTGAAACAGCGCAACTCGCTTCTGAAGTCTGCGCGCGCATCCGGTGTCAAACAGAACCAACTCTCGACACTCGAGATCTGGGATGACCGGCTGGTCGCTCTGGGGACAGAGATCATCGACGCGCGGCTGGACCTGATTGTGCGGCTGAGTGAACCGTTGACCCGGGCATATCGATCGGTTGCCGGCGACGATCACGCGCCGCGGTTGCAGGCGCAGCTCAGCATCTGGGGGGCGGATGCTGAGGAGGGCGGGGTTTCGACAGGCTCCGGAGTTTCGACAGACTCATCCGGCACCACGGGGGTTTCGACAGACTCAACCGGCACCGGGGTTGCGACGGACACGACGAGCACAGGCACGACACGCTCAACCGGCCGAGATTTCCGGGACGCGCTCGGCCGCCTTCGGCGGAAAGAGCTGGATCGCGGCATGACCCTCGCCGGTCCGCATCGCGACGACGTTCTGTTCGAGCTGAACGCACTGCCCGCGAAGGGATACGCGAGCCATGGTGAATCCTGGTCGTTCGCGCTCGCCTTGAAGCTGGCATCCGCCGAGCTCTTGCGCCACGACTCGTCGACGGGCGATCCTGTTCTCATCTTGGATGACGTGTTTGCCGAGCTCGACCAGGCCAGACGCCGCAAGCTGGCGGCGGCCGTGCACGACTACGAGCAGGTGCTCATCACGGCGGCGGTCCTCGACGACGTTCCCGATGAGCTGAGGGCGCACACAGTTCGCATCGAAGCCGGCGCGGTCGTCGATGGCTGAGGAGACGCAGTCGGGGGCAGGGAGCGAGGCATCCGCCGTCTACCTGCGCTTCAAGCAGCTCTTCGGCGGTCAGGTGCATCGTTCGATCCGCGCACGCAGGCGAGGCAGGGAGGATGACGCGTCCACCGTTCCGTACGGAGTTGGCCGCGATCCGCGTGGTCTCGGCAACATCGTCGAAGCGCTCACCACCGAACTCGGCTGGAACTCACCGCTGGCACAATCCGAGCTCCTCTCCAGCTGGGCCGAGCTTGCGGGCGAGGAGACAGCCAGGCACTCGTCGCCGGCCGGAATCACGGAGGGAGTTCTCGTCGTTCTCTGTGAGTCGACGGCTTGGGCGACCCAACTGCGCATCATGCGCACGGAACTCCTCAAACACATCGCAACACGGTTCCCGGAAGCGGGTATCCAGTCAATCCGTTTTCAAGGCCCTGACGCTCCTTCGTGGAAAAGAGGTCCCAGATCAATTCCAGGGCGTGGCCCGCGCGATACCTACGGTTGACAACGCAAAAGAGGTCAACCGGCCAAAATAAACGTCTCAGACGGGCGATTCTGGCCTTTCTCCTGCCTCGCTCTTGGTAGAATTTACAGGTCACACTGAGTGCGGTCAGGAGCCTAATTTCATATGACGATGGATCCAAACAAAACCGAGGCGGAAAACGACTACGGTGCAAGCGATATCCAGGTTCTCGAGGGTCTCGAAGCCGTCCGCAAACGCCCCGGAATGTACATTGGCTCCACCGGCCCCCGTGGCCTCCATCACCTGGTCCAGGAAATCGTGGACAACTCGGTGGATGAGGCGCTCGCCGGCCACGCCGACAACATCGAAATCACGCTCCAGGCGGATGGCGGCGTGCGCGTCGTCGACAACGGACGCGGCATTCCCGTCGACATCCACCCCGTCGAGAAGAAGTCGACGGTGGAGGTCGTCCTGACGATCCTGCACGCAGGTGGCAAATTCGGCGGCGGCGGGTACGCGGTCTCCGGTGGACTTCACGGTGTCGGAAGCTCCGTCGTGAACGCTCTCTCGAGCCGCCTCGACGTCGAGGTGCGCCGGCAGGGATTCGTCTGGCGGCAGAGCTATCGTGACGGCGTTCCCCAGGCTCCCCTCGAAAAGGGTGAGGCGTCGGACGAGTCGGGTACGACCATCACGTTCTGGCCGAGTGCAGTGACGTTCGAAACCATCGAATTCGACTACGAAACGCTTCGCACACGGTTTCAGCAGATGGCGTTCCTTAATAAGGGCCTGCGGATCGCTCTGACCGACGAGCGCGTCCGCGAAGACGACGAAGACGGCCAGACGGATGTCTATCTCTACGAGCAGGGTCTGACCGACTACGTGCACTACCTCAACACCGCGAAGAAGGCGGAGCTCGTCAATGACGAGATCATCTCTTTCGAGTCGGAGGACACGGAACGCAAGATCGCGCTCGAGGTTGCCATGCAGTGGACCACGGGCTACAACGAGAGCGTCTTCACATACGCCAACACCATCAACACGCACGAGGGTGGAACCCACGAGGAGGGATTCCGCGCCGCGCTCACCACGCTCGTCAACAAGTACGCGCGCGAGAAGGGCATCCTGAAAGAGAAGGATGACAACCTCTCGGGCGACGACGTGCGCGAGGGCCTGACCGCGGTCATCTCGGTGAAGCTCTCTGAACCGCAGTTCGAAGGACAGACCAAGACCAAGCTGGGAAACACCGAGGCCAAGGCGTTCGTACAGAAGATCGTCGGCGATCAGCTCGGCGACTGGTTCGACCGCAACCCGAACCAGGCCAGGGAAATCATCCGCAAGGCGCTGCAGGCCGCGACTGCACGCCTCGCCGCACGGAAGGCGCGCGAGACCGCGCGTCGCAAGGGCCTGCTCGAGGGTGGCGGCATGCCAGGCAAGCTCAAGGACTGCCAGTCGAAGGATCCGTCGATCTCCGAGATCTTCCTCGTCGAGGGTGACTCGGCCGGTGGTTCCGCAGTGCAGGGCCGCAACCCGGAGACGCAGGCGATCCTGCCGCTGCGTGGCAAGATCCTCAACGTCGAAAAGGCACGACTCGATCGCGCGCTCGCGAACAACGAGGTGCAGGCGATGATCACGGCGTTCGGCGCTGGCATCGGCGAGGATTTCAACCCGGAGAAGGCTCGGTACCACAAGATCGTGTTGATGGCGGATGCCGACGTGGACGGCCAGCACATCACCACCCTGCTGCTCACGCTGCTCTTCCGCTATATGCGGCCGCTGATCGAGCTCGGGTATGTGTACCTCGCGCAGCCGCCGCTCTACCGGCTCAAGTGGTCGAATGCCGATCACCAGTACGTCTACAGCGACCGGGAACGCGACGCGCTTCTGGCCGATGGGGCGGCATCCGGCAAGCGCATCCCCAAGGACAACGGTGTGCAGCGTTACAAGGGCCTCGGCGAAATGGACTACAAGGAGCTGTGGGAGACCACGATGAGCCCCGAGACGCGCACCCTCCTGCAGGTGACGCTCGACGACGCGGCCGCCGCCGACGAGACCTTCGCCACGCTCATGGGCGAAGACGTCGAGTCGCGCCGCAACTTTATCCAGAAGAACGCGAAGGACGTACGTTTCCTTGACATCTGATGACATGACTCCAGGCAGCGACGATTTCGTGTCGGACGACACGGTCGTGGACACAACGGATTACGGCGTACACGGCAGGATCGACCAGGTCGACCTGCAGTCGGAGATGCAGCGTTCCTACCTCGATTACGCGATGAGCGTGATCGTGGGCCGCGCGCTTCCCGAGGTGCGCGACGGCCTCAAGCCGGTGCACCGCCGCGTGGTGTACGCCATGTTCGACGGTGGATACCGCCCGGACAAGGCGTTCTCCAAGTGTGCACGTGTCGTCGGTGACGTCATGGGTCAGTTCCACCCGCACGGTGACGCTCCGATCTACGACGCGCTCGTGCGTCTCGTTCAGCCATGGAGCCTTCGCTATCCGCTCGCGCTCGGCCAGGGAAACTTCGGCTCACCGGGAAACGACGGCGCCGCCGCCCCGCGATACACCGAGACCAAGATGGCTCCGCTCGCGCTCGAGATGGTGCGCGACATCGACGAGGAGACCGTCGACTTCCAGGACAATTACGACGGCCGCACACGTGAGCCCGTCGTCCTGCCCAGCCGCTTCCCCAACCTCCTGGTCAACGGCTCGGTCGGTATCGCGGTCGGTATGGCCACGAACATTCCGCCGCACAACCTGCGCGAGGTCGCGGAAGGTGCGCTCTGGGCGCTTGCCAACCCCGACGCCACGCGCGAGGAGCTGCTCGAGGCCCTGATCCAGCGCATCAAGGGACCCGACTTCCCGACGGGTGCCCAGATCCTGGGCATCAAGGGCATCCAGGATGCCTACCGCACGGGGCGCGGTTCGATCACCATGCGGGCCGTCGTCACGATCGACGAGATCCAGGGCCGCACGTGCCTCGTGGTCACCGAGCTTCCGTACCAGGTCAACCCAGACAACCTCGCGATCAAGATCGCCGATCTCGTCAAGGACGGCAAGATCGGCGGGATCGCCGACATCCGCGATGAGACGAGTGGCCGCACCGGCCAGCGGCTCGTGGTCGTGCTCAAGCGCGACGCCGTGGCCAAGGTCGTCCTTAATAACCTGTACAAGCACACACAATTGCAGGAGAACTTCGGAGCGAACATGCTCGCGATCGTCGACGGCGTCCCGCGCACGCTGCCGCTCGATGGGTTCATCACCGCATGGGTCACGCACCAGGTCGAGGTCATCGTCCGGCGCACGACGTTCCGACTCAGGAAGGCCGAGGAGCGGGCGCACATCCTGCGCGGCTATCTCAAAGCGCTCGACGCGCTCGACGAGGTGATCGCATTGATCCGGCGCAGCGCCGACGCCGAGGCGGCCCGCGAAGGACTCATCGAATTCCTTCAGATCGACGAGCTGCAGGCACGCGCGATCCTCACGATGCAGCTGCGCCAGCTCGCCGCCCTCGAACGACAGAGGATCATTGACGAGGCTGCTGCCCTCGAACTCGAGATCGCGGAGTTCAAGGCGATCCTGGCAAGCCCGGAGCGCCAGCGCACGATCATCAGCGACGAGCTCACTGAGATCGTCACGCGCTTCGGCGACGACCGGCGCACTGAGATCATGTTCGGCTTCGACGGGGACATGAGCGTCGAGGACCTCATTCCCGAGGAGGAGATGGTCGTCACCGTCACCCGCGGTGGATACATCAAGCGCACACGCAGCGACAACTACCGCAGCCAGCACCGCGGCGGTAAGGGCGTCAAAGGCGCGCAGTTGCGCGGCGAGGATGTCGTCGATCACTTCTTCGTGACCACAACGCACCACTGGCTGCTCTTCTTCAGCAACAAGGGTCGCGTGTATCGCGCCAAGGCGTACGAGGTGCAGGAGGCCGGCCGCGACGCGAAGGGCCAGCACGTCGCCAACCTGCTCGCGATGCAGCCGGATGAGGAGATCGCCGAGATCCTGGATATCCGCGACTATGAGGCGGCCAGGTACCTCGTGCTCGCAACGCGCGACGGGCTGATCAAGAAGACCGCGCTGAGCGAATACGACACGAACCGCTCCGGCGGCATCATCGCGATCAAATTGCGCGAGGAGGACGAGCTCGTCTCTGCCCTCCTGGTCGAGGAGGATTCCGACCTGCTGCTCGTCTCACGAAAGGGCATGTCGATCCGTTTCACGGCGACGGATGAGGCGCTCCGTCCGATGGGACGATCCACCTCTGGTGTCATTGGGATGCACTTCCGCGGCGACGACAAGCTGCTCGACGCATCCGTCGTTTCGGATCAGGGTTACGTCTTCGTCGTGACGGAGGGCGGATACGCAAAGCGCACGGGGGCCGACCAGTATCGGCTGCAGAACCGTGGCGGTTTGGGCATCAAGGTGGCCAAGCTCAACGACGATCGGGGCGACCTCGTCGGCGCGCTCATCGTCGACGATGACGACGAGGTCCTTGTGGTTCTTGCCAGCGGCAAGGTGGTACGCTCTGCCGTGGCCGAGGTACCCGCCAAGGGCCGAGACACCATGGGGGTCGTGTTCGCTCGTTTTGCCGAGACGGACAGGATCATCGCACTAGCAAAGAACACCGAACGCAATCTTGACTCTCAGGAGACTGAGGAAGACCCAGAGAACGTTGCCGGGAAGGAAGAAACCGTAGATGAGTAGTAGCGTCGCCGAAAAGCTCGCCCGAAAGTCGTCGTCACGCAGGCCGTCCACCAAGCAGGTACGACTCAAGCTCGTCTACATCGACTTCTGGTCGAGCGTGAAGCTCTCGTTCCTCGTGGGGCTCTGCTTCGGCATCGTCGCAATCGTCGGGAGCTTCCTGATCTGGACCGTGCTCAACCAGACCGGCATCTTCGACCAGGTGAACACCCTGTTCACGGACATCTCCGGTACGGGCAGCACGACCTCCCTGAAGTCCGTGCTCGGCCTCGGCCAGGTGATGGGGTTCTCGATCGTGGTCGCCATCCTCGACATCGTTGTGACGACGGCGCTCGGCGCCGTTGTCGCCCTGCTCTACAACCTGAGTGTGAAGATCTCGGGCGGCCTTCTGGTGGGCTTCACCAACAACTGATCTCGTTCCCCGCACGGGGGATCGAGAGGGCACGCCGATTCGGAGAATCGGCTGTGTTCGGGTAGTCTCTAATCTGCCCAATCGGGGATATAGCTCAGGCGGTTAGAGCGCTTCGCTGATAACGAAGAGGTCCGAGGTTCAAGTCCTCGTATCCCCACGTCGTGTGTCTGAAAAGGCGCACTTCAGGGGCCTTAGCTCAATTGGCAGAGCACCTGCTTTGCAAGCAGGGGGTTAGGAGTTCGATTCTCCTAGGCTCCACAAAGCACGAGAGGCCATCCCACCGGATGGCCTCTCGATCGTTGTGCGGTGGCGATCGGTCAGCTGCTGAGAATTCCGGCAAGCACTCCGAGAGCGAGCACCACGAGGGACGCGGCACTCGCGAGAACCATGGCGGTGCGGCTACGGCAGGGCAGGGCGCGAAGGCGCCGCCACGCCTTGGTGACCGGACGCTCAACGTGAGCATCTGTGGCATTCCGCGACATACGATCTCTCCTCATGGCCGTTGAGGGTCGATAGACGACGCTTTCCCCCGTGAGGATGGTACCAGCGCGCGAGCACGGATATTCCATATGGCGGAAGATGACATCCCGCGTAGATGAGCCGGCCGCGGGCCTGTCACGTCAGCCCTCAGACTGCAAATTCGCAGATAGACAGTGCAAATGCGCGGATTGACGTGCGTCCGGGGTGCATGAAGACTCATTAGGTCCGACGTCGAAGGAGATCCGAATGGGCCGAGATGACTGAGTCGACACGGCGGGCGGTTGTCACCGGTGCGGCCAGTGGGATTGGAGCGGCCGTTGCCCGGTCCCTTGCCGCGCAGGGTATCCATGTCGTCGTCGCCGACATCGATGCGGCCGGCGCGAGTGCGTTAGCCGACGAGATCGGCGGGTCCAGCTGGGCCGTTGACCTGATGGATACCCGAGCACTGACAGATCCGGTGCTCGCGGATGCGCTGTCCGGCGTCGATATCCTCGTGAACAACGCGGGCATCCAGCGCATCAATCCGATCCAGGATTTCGATCCGCAGGATTTCCGGAACATCATGACGCTCATGCTCGAAGCGCCATTCCTTCTGGTCCGCGCCGCGTTGCCGGGCATGTATGCGAACGGGTTTGGCCGGATCGTCAACATCTCGTCGGTTCACGGGCTCCGTGCGTCGCCATTCAAGAGCGCGTATGTCGCTGCCAAGCACGGCCTGGAAGGGTTGTCCAAAGTGACGGCGCTCGAAGGCGGCGCACACGGCGTGACGAGCAACTGCGTGAATCCGGGGTATGTGCGCACGCCGCTTGTGGTGACGCTGATCGCCGAACTGGCCACGGTGCACGGCATCCCCGTGTCGGTGGTGCTCAGCCAGGTCATGCTGACGGAGAGCGCGATCAAGCGACTCGTGGAACCGGAGGAGGTTGCCTCGATCGTCACGTGGCTGGCATCCGACGCGGCGGCGATGGTCACGGGCGCCAGCTACACGATGGATGGCGGCTGGTCCGCGCGGTAGGCGGCTGGTCGGAGCGGTAGGGCACGCTCAGTCGCGGGAGGAAGGCCGACCGGCGAGCGAGTGCTCGAACGCGGCCGTCTGCGACCGCAGCGCATCCGCCACGGCCGCGACCGAGGGCTGGCGCAGCGAGTCGGTGCGAAGCACCATCCAGTAGGGCAGCATCTCCCTGAAGTCGTCAGGGAGCAATCGCACCAGGTCCTCGTGCCGGTCGGCCATGAAGCACGGCAGGAAGCCGATTCCGGCGCCCGCACGGGTCGCCTCCACATGGACGAAGACGTTGGTCGAACTCAGGGAGTCCCGCATCGACGGGACCAGCCGCCGCGGGGCGTCCAGGTCGTCGACCTGCAGCATCGAATCGACGAAGTACACGAGCGGATGCTCGGTCAGCTCCTCGACCGTCGACGGCGCTCCATGATCCGCGAGATAGTTCCGCGAGGCGTACATGCCGAGCATGTACTCGCCGAGCCGCACGGCTTCCGCCCTGTGCACCTGGGGAACGCCGACCACGACCTCGATGTCGAGCCCAGAGCGGTGCTGGAGGGCGCGACGGGTGACGGTCACGATCTCGACGCTGAGATTCGGATGCCTGCGCTGCAGCTTGGCGACGGCCGGAGCGGCGATGTATGCGCTGAAGCCGTCGGTTGCCGACATCCGCACCACGCCGGTCAGCTGATCCGTCTCATCGGGCGATCCGCCGAGGTGCGCGACGGCCGACTCGACGCTCTCCGCGGCCTGGGCCGCCCTGCGCCCGAGCTCGGTGAGCTCCCAGCCGCCGACCGTGCGGGAGAGCACACGACCGGCAAGGGCCTGCTCGAGGGATGCGATCCTGCGCGAGACCGTCGTGTGGTTCAGCCCCAGGCTTTCGGCCGCGGTCGTGAACCGCCCGGAGCGGGCGACGGCGAGGAGGACGAGCAGGTCATCGGGATTCGGCTGCGCTGCCGGGGCGGAGTTCTCCATGTCTGCAAGTATGCACACGAAATGTGCGCAAGTGGTCATTGATGCGCATCTCTATCCGCAGGAATACTCAGTGAAGCCCTACTCTGGCCAGACCAAGGCCCGAAGGCCAACGACCCATGTCAGTGACGACATTGAGGAGATGCAGATGAGCGTCAATGGAAGCGCCGAATCCGTCCGTTCTGCCAGTCGCGAAGGGCGTCCCGGAGGGCCCGAGAGCTCGGGGCTCAAGAAGATCGTTGCCGCATCGATGGCTGGCACAGTCGTCGAATGGTACGAGTTCTTCCTCTACGCAACCGCGGCCAGCCTCGTCTTCGGAAAGTTGTTCTTCCCGAACGCCGGGTCGCAGTTGGATGGCATCATCGCGGCCTTTGTGACATATGCCGTCGGATTCATCGCCCGCCCCCTCGGCGGTATCGTCTTCGGTCAGATCGGCGATAGGCTCGGCCGAAAGCAGACGCTGCAGGCAACGATCATCCTCGTCGGTGTCGCCACCTTCCTGATGGGCTGCCTGCCCGGGTTCAACAGCATCGGTTACTGGGCACCCGCGCTGCTCGTCATCCTGCGTTTCATCCAGGGCTTCGCGGTTGGTGGTGAGTGGGGCGGTGCCGTCCTGCTCGTTGCCGAACACAGCCCGAACAAGTCCAGGGCATTCTGGTCGAGCTGGCCACAGGCGGCCGTGCCCGTGGGCAACCTGCTCGCCACGCTCGTGCTGCTCATCATGTCCTGGAGCCTCCCGGTCGACCAGTTCCTGAGCTGGGGATGGCGAGTGGCGTTCTGGCTATCCGCGGTTATCGTCGTGATCGGGTACTACATCCGAACCCGCGTGAACGAGTCTCCCATCTTCCTCGAGGCCAGGGCGCTCGTCGAGGCCGAGAAGGCGATCAGCTACGGAGTCGGTGAGGTCATCAGGAAGTACCCGAAGGGCATCCTGCAGGCGATGGGCCTCCGATTCGCCGAGAACATCCTGTACTACACGATCGTGAGCTTCTCGATCGTCTACCTCGTCACCGTGCATCAGTACGACACCAGCCAGTTGCTCCTGGCCCTGCTGATTGCGCACGTCGTGCACTTCCTGGTGATTCCGCAGGTCGGGCGGCTGTCTGATGCGATCGGACGCAAGCCGGTCTATTACGCGGGCGCCGTGCTCGGGGCATCCTGGGCGTTCTTCGCGTTCCCGATGTTCGACACCCTGAACCCCGTCGTCATCGTCGCCGCGATCGCGATCGGCCTGTGCTTCCACGCCCTGATGTACGCGGGACAGCCGGCGATCATGTCCGAGATGTTCCCAACCCGGATGCGGTACTCCGGAGTCTCCCTCGGTTACCAGGTCACCTCGATCATCGCGGGGTCGCTCGCACCGATCATTGCTACCGCCCTTCTGCAGCAGTACAAGTCGTGGGTCCCGGTCGCGATCTACCTGCTCATCGCTTGCGCCATCACGTTCGTCACCGTCATCACCCTCACGGAGACGAAGGGAACCTCGCTCCGCGATGTCGATGCCATGGACGCACGCAAGCACGGGCTTGCCTCCGTACGCGTGAATGGGTGAGTGCACTGGGGATCCCTCGCGGTCGCGAGGGATCCCAGTGACTCCTTGACCCGCCGCAGTATGGTGGCGGAATGGATATGCGTGTAGCCGCGTACGCGGTCATTGTCGATGAAGGACGCATCCTTCTCGCCCACTGGAATGAGCATGGCCACTCGGGCTGGACGCTCCCCGGCGGCGGTATCGACCCGGGAGAGGACCCCGCGGATGCCGCGCGCCGCGAGATCTTCGAAGAGACGGGATATACGGCCGAGCTCGACGAACTCCTGGCGATCGACTCGCACGTCATTCCGGCAAGGAATCGGCTCGCGGGGGCCACGGGCCCACTGCATGCCTTGCGGATCATCTACCGCGCTCACATCGTGGGAGGGG
The DNA here is from genome assembly GCA_030841285.1 of Microbacteriaceae bacterium. Classification (GTDB taxonomy): domain Bacteria; phylum Actinomycetota; class Actinomycetes; order Actinomycetales; family Microbacteriaceae; genus JAUZGC01. Next base: position 4,394 of record JAVECW010000084.1, on the reverse strand, counting down.
AGCTCACGCACGAGCTTGACGGAAGTACCGACGAGGCGGCCTGGTTCGGCCTCAAGGAGGTTGCGGCGCTGCAGAGGGTCGAACTCGTGAACATCGCCATGGGTTACGTCGGCGACTAGCACAGGCACAAAGATCGAGGGTGACATCCGTCTGGATGTCACCCTCGCCTTTTGGGGGTCAGTGGGCGAGCGGCTACTCGAGGTCGCTCGGGGTCGTGGGCTCCTCGTCGGCAACCCACAGCTCGTCGTCGGCGCGGAACGTCTGCCAGACGGCGTAGAGCAGGCCGGCGGCAGCGACGATGCCAATGCCGACGGCGACATAGACGCCAGTCCCCGGTCCGGACTTCGCGAGCTTCTTCGGCGCGTGAGAATGCATGACGGCGCGAAGGCGCGCATCGCGGGCGTGGTCGACGACAGACATTGCCGTGCCGATGGCGGAACCGACCGCGGGGATGACGTCGCCAACGAGTCGCTCCTTGGCGGAGTGCGCGAGTCGACCGGTCACATCCACACCGGGGCGCACATAGTGCTCATAACCTTCGCGCACGCGAGGGGCTACCTCTTCCTTCGCCAGGTAGTTGACCTGGCGACTGGCCTCACGGGCCACAGAATTCGCCCGGTCGAGGATGTCCTGCTGCTGCCCCCACAGCTCCTCAGCGGTGTTGCGGAGCCGTTTGAGTTCCCTCTTGCGCTTGCGTGTCAGACTCATCTGGACCTCCATTGCGTCGTGTAGCGAACAGTCTCCATCTTGCCACCGAATGAGCTGTGCGTGACGGTGGAGGCCGGAACCCCTGTGCAAGAATTGGATCCATGTCAAAGCACACCGCCGTCGCCACCCTGCACACCAACTACGGGGACATCAAGGTCAACCTGTACGGCAACCATGCACCGAAGACTGTGAAGAACTTCGTGGGTCTCGCAACCGGTGAGATCGAGTGGACGCACCCGGCGACGAATGTGACGTCGAAGGGCAACCTGTACGACGGTGTCGTCTTTCACCGCATCATCCCCGGCTTCATGATCCAGACGGGCGACCCGCTCGGCACCGGCACCGGTGGGCCCGGCTACCAGTTCGACGATGAGATCAACCCGGAGCTCGACTTCACCGCGCCGTACGTTCTCGCGATGGCGAATGCGGGCATCCAGTTCGGCAAGGGAACCAACGGATCGCAGTTCTTCATCACCGTGGCACCGACCACGTGGCTGCAAGGCAAGCACTCCATCTTCGGTTCGGTCGACGACGAGGCGTCGCGCAAGGTGGTCGACAAGCTCGCCGACCTGCCAACGGACGCCCGCGACCGCCCCCTCGACGACGTTGTGATCGAATCGGTTACGGTTGAGCAGGTCTAGGTTCCCCGTGAGCCGTTCGCTGTGAGCCAACCGGCGGATGTCCGGGCGAATTACTGCTATCGGCATCCTGACCGCCAGAGTTTCGTGCTCTGCCAGCGGTGCGGGCGCACCATTTGCCCCGAATGCCAGACGCCGGGCGCGGTCGGCGTTTTCTGCCCGGAATGCATGAGGGAACAGCGTGCGACTATGCCGAAGGTGAAACCGCAGGTACTCACGCGACTGAGCGGGTCTGGAACGCCCGTCACGTACGCGATCATCGCGGTGTCGGCGCTTGTCTTCATCTTGCAGTCGATTCCCGGAATCGGCGGGGCCGTCACGAGCGCGATCCAATACGCGGGGTACTACTCCTATCCGGGGTCCTTCGAGCCGTGGCGGATGATCACCACCGTGTTCGCCCACGCGTCGATCCTGCACATCGCCCTGAACATGTACACGCTGTGGATCTTCGGAACGCTGCTCGAGCCGATGCTCGGGCGCGCGCGATACCTGGTGCTGTATCTGCTGAGTGGACTGGCCGGGTCCGTCGGAGTCTTGCTGATCGCCTCGCCGGGAACGGCGGTTGTCGGTGCATCCGGTGCGATCTTCGGCATGATGGGGGCGTTCTTCGTGATCCAGCGGCGACTGGGCGGGAACTCGACTCAGCTGTTGTTCCTGGTCGGGATCAACCTCGTGATCGGCTTCATCCCCGGCCTGGGGATTGCGTGGCAGGCGCATGTGGGAGGCCTGGTCGGTGGCGCGCTCGTCGGGCTGATCTACATGGAGACGCGCGCACAATCACGGCGGAACCTGCAGATCGGGCTGCTCGTGGTGCTCGCGGTCGTGCTGATTGCCCTGAGCTGCGTGCACCTGTTCGTTTGAGGCGCGTCGGTTTCGATACGCGTGGTGCTTCGCGCCGTGCTACTCAACCAACACCCGGCCAGCGCCTCGCCACTCAACCAACACCAAGGCCCGCGACTCGCCTCTCAACCAGCGGGTGAAGGAAAGTTATCCACAGGTTTATTAACAGTGGGGATAGTTACACCCCTGTAATTGTCCACAGAGTAGAGGACCCTCGGATGGGTGCCGAAATCAGCGCCAGCGGGTCGTCATCAGGAAGCCGATAAAGGCGATTCCGAACCCGACGAGAATGTTCCAGGCGCCGAGCGCGGCAACGGGGAACTGGCTCTGGCTGACGTAGAAGACGATGATCCAGACGAGGCCCACGAGCATGAAGCCGAACATGACAGGCTTGAACCACACCGGGTTCGGAGCATCCTCACCTGAGTGCGCTTCGTTGCGCTCGGCTTTGGACTGAGTCTTCGTGCGTGCCATAGCTAGATAGTGTAGCCGCTGCCGATGGACAGACCTTATCCAGCGCGCATGGCGCACCTATGAGCAGGGTAGAGAATGGATGTACCCCGTGGCGTGTGCTCACGGTGGACCAGGAAAGGAACGGCCAGCACGTGACCCGCGTTCTCGTCATCGACAATTACGACAGCTTCGTTTACACGCTGAACGGGTACCTTCGCGAACTCGGCGCAGAGACGGTCGTCGTGCGCAATGACGACTTCGATGGTGCGGATGCCGCGGCGAGGCTCGCCGAGTACGACGCCGTTCTCCTCTCGCCCGGGCCGGGCAAGCCCGCCGACGCCGGTGTCTCGATCCCGGTGGTGCACGCGGCGCTCGATTCCGGTATGCCGCTGCTCGGCGTGTGCCTGGGCCACCAGGCGATCGCGGAGGCCTTCGGTGCGACCGTCACCAACGCCGAAGAGCTCATGCACGGCAAGACCTCGCTCGTGACGCATGATGACAGCGATTTCTACGACGGGGTTGCCCAGCCCTTTACGGCGACGCGGTATCACTCACTTGCCGTGGTCGACGGCACGGTTCCGGATGACCTCATCGTCACCGCGCGCACGGCCGGCGGCGTGATCATGGGGCTGCGCCATCGTACGGCGCCCATCTTCGGCGTGCAGTTCCACCCGGAGTCCGTGCTGACCGAGGGCGGTTACCGGATGCTTGGAAACTGGCTCGCGAGCTCCGGCCTCCCCGACGCCAAGGAGAAGGCGCGCGGGTTGAACCCGCTCGTCAAGCTCGGCTGAGTCGCGTCAGCCGGTGCAGTCGCGTCAGCCGGTGCAAGGCGTCAGCCCGTGCAGTATGTGAACGTCACGACCGACCCCTGCGGCACATCGCCCGGTGCCACCGACTGACTATTGACCATCGTGCCTGGTGTGGTCGGGCAGGTCGGGTCTGGTTGGGGATTGGACTTGAGTTGGAGTCCTGCCAGGATGCCGGTCGCTGCCTGGACGGACTGCTGCGTGAGATCAGGCAGGGTCACGTTCCCGCTTGAGACGTTCAGGCTGATCGTGTCGCCTTCATGTGCGCTCGATCCCGCCGCGGGAGTCGTGCTGAGTACGACGTTCGCGGGGACGGTCGGATCGTTCGTCGTGTTGACCAGCCCAGGCACGAACCCCGCGGCCTTGAGCGCATTTTGGGCGTCAGCGAGGGGCATGTTGTGCACGTCGGTCACCGTCGCCGCTTTCTTGCCTGTCGACACGTAGATCGTGATGGTGTCACCCGTGCTCACGATGATCCCGGCGGCCGGATCCGTGCGGGTGACGTTTCCTGTGGCGACTGTCGAGCTCGCCTCGTCCAATCTCGTCCACTTCAGCTTGTCGTTCTCGAGCTGCAGCCTGGCCTTGTCAAAGACCTGCCCGGCCAGGCTCGGCACGGCGCGGGAGGTGGCGGGAAGCTGATTGTTGGGAGTCAGTCGGAAGACCCAGAACAGCACGGCGATCACGATGACCGTGACGGCCGCGATGCCCGCCCACACCCAGATCACCGGGGGGCGGCGCTGCGTGCGCACCATGGTTTCGTCGTTGGCAAGTTGCCGCAGGGCGGCCTCCGGACCGGAGACAACGCTCGGTGGGGTGCCGAAGAGGGTGTCGGCGAAGGCGTCCCTGGGCTTGTGGACCGGTACGTGGCCTGCGCCGGCCGATTCGACTTCCTCGCGGAACTCCGCGGCGCTCTGGTAGCGGTCGAATCGATCCTTGGAGAGGGCTCGCC
>JAVECW010000079.1 GCA_030841285.1 Microbacteriaceae bacterium | reverse complement strand
TGGACCCGGAGCTCAAGCGCGGCAACGCAGACCCTTTCGCTGGGCGATACCGGCGAGGCGGCGACCACGACGGTTCAGGAGCCTCAACCGACAAAAGCGGATACGAGCTCGAGAACGGTGTCATGGTCTGGAACAAGCCAGGCGAGAACACCGAATTTCCATATCTCACCACCTGCGTCGGGATGCACCAGCCCGGTCGCCTCATCGGGCACGGCGCGAAACTCGTCGCATCACACGAACGACTTGGCTTCGCCGGCGGTCTTCTACTTGCCGACCGCGCCTACAACAACGAAAAGCCCGAGAACTTCCAGATCCCGCTCCGCATGTCCGGATGGCAACTGGTCATCGACTACCGCATCACAGACCTCGGCCTACAGACCTCATACAAAGACTTGATCCTCGTCGACGGCAACTGGTTCGTCACCTGGATGCCCGACCACCTCATCCAGGCAAGCAAGAACTACCACACGCAAATCCCCGACCCCGACCGGTCAGGCAAGACCAAGCGTCTCCTCGACCTCGACACATATGAGAACTACATCAAGGCCCGCCAGAAATACCGGATGACGCCCAAGGGACAACCCGACAAGGACGGCTTCCAGCGCTTCACCTACCCCGAGCCCGGCAGCTACATGGCCATCGACCGCGCAACCGGAAGGAAGACCAAACCGACAATCAGAGGCAGCATCACCATCCCGATCGACGCCGGAGGCAAGAATCCGGCAATCAAACACCTCCAGAAATACGCGTACGACACTCCCGAATACGCGAAGCACTACGGGATGCGCAGCCTCGTCGAGTCCTCCCACAACCTCCTCAAGGAACCGAAACGCGAAGACCTCACCAACACGAGCAAGCGACCCAAACGCGGCTTCGCGTTCCAATACCTGATCGCCACACTCGTCGTCGTCTCCTCGAACCTCCGACGCATCGTCCGCTTCTTCGAGGCAACAGCCAGACGCCAGTCCCAGCACACACCCGACACCCGAACGCGCCGACGCCGCACCGCCGCGGGAACACCACTTGAAAGAGCACGAGCGCGCCTCAGCTCCACAGCACCGCCCGCCTAAACCAGGCCGCGCCAAACACCTCTACCCAAACCTGCACACGAGACGATCCGGCCTGCCCAAAAGCAGGCCAATCGTCGTTTGACAGGCGAAATTCCAGCTCGTGACACCAGAGCTCGGTGCTGCCGCATAGAAAAGGTGAAAGGCCGGCCCGACATCTCTGCCAAACCGGCCCCACCGTGTTCACTCCGGCCTATTTCATGAAACCAAAACCAAGATTCCATGAAAGGGCCCGCGTGCGCGAGGGGGGACTTGAACCCCCACGCCCTTTCGAGCACTGGCACCTGAAGCCAGCGCGTCTGCCAATTCCGCCACTCGCGCGAACTTAGAGAGATTAGCATGTGGCGGCCCGCGACGAGAAGTCGAGGCCAGCCCTCTGGGAGGGTCTTCAGGCAACAATCGGCCGCCCACAGGCGGCTTTGCATCAGGTCCGACTAACATTCTCATAGTCACACGAGCCGGAGCGGGAGACCTGTGGGCATACTGGACAACTTCGAGAAAGGTCTCGAGCGTGCCGTCAATGGCGCCTTCGCGAAGACCTTCCGGTCGGGGCTGCAGCCGGTCGAGCTCACGAGCGCGCTTCGCCGAGAGCTCGACACCAAGGCCGCCGTCGTCACGCGCGACCGCATCCTCGCGCCCAATCGCTTCATACTTCGGATGTCCTCGAGCGACCACGAGCGCATGCTGTCCATGGGCCCGACACTCAACGACGAACTCATCCAGTTCGTGCAGCAGCACGCCGCCGCGCAGCACTACCAATTCGCAGGCGGCATTTCGATCGAACTCGTCGAAGACCCGTCGATGACCGTCGGTCTGCTCCAGGTCGACTCGGAGAACGTCAAGGGCGGCGTCACCTGGACGCCCGTGCTCGATGTCGCGGGCAAGCGCTACCCCCTTGTTAAGGCGAACACCGTCATCGGCCGCGGCCACGACGCCGACATCACCGTGGATGACACGGGTATCTCTCGCAAGCACGTCCAGATCGTGTGGGACGGCACGCGCGCCCAGGTGGAGGACCTCGGATCGACCAACGGGTCACAGCTCAACGGGTCGCCCGTGCAGAAGGCCATCCTCGAGCCGGATTCGGTCATCACGATCGGGCGAACGCGTATCGTGTTCCGGGTGCTGCCGCAGGCATCCAGCGTCGACCAGCACGCGGAGCAGCGCGTCGAGGACCAGGGCCCGCGCGACATCGACGGGTTCTGGAGGCAGACATGAGCGGAGAACTGACTCTGCTGATCCTGCGCATCCTGTTCCTGCTGATCCTGTGGCTATTCCTGTTCGGCATCGTCTTCGCCCTGCGCAGCGACCTGTTCGGCCAGCGGGTGCGCAAGCTGCAGGCGGATGCCGCCGCCGGCTTCCCGGCGACACCCCCGGCCGCCGCACCCGGACCGACTCCCATCGTTCCGCCCAGGCTGGCGACCGCAGCCTCGCCCATGCAGCCCGCGCCGGTCTCCTCAATGCCGAGCGGGGCGAACGCCTCGCCATCCGGCCAGGCGATGGCCACTATCCTCACCGCGAGCCGCCTCGTCATCACGTCCGGCCCCCGGCAGGGCACCGAGCTCTCGCTCGGCCGCGAACCACTCACCATCGGGCGTTCGGCTGAATCCGGACTCGTCATCCGCGACGATTACACCTCGACCCACCACGCACGTCTGCTGCTGTGGAACGACGAGTGGATGATCCAGGACCTCGATTCGACCAACGGAACCTTCCTGAACGGCAGGCGAGTGACCGTGCCCACCCAGATTCCGCTGGACACCCCGATCAAGATCGGTACGACGACATTCGAGCTGAAGCGGTAGCGCGTGTCCCCTCAGTCTCGGACCGTCGCCGTTTCGCACGTCGGCAAGATCCGCTCCAATAACCAGGATTCCGGCTATGCCGGACACGACCTGTTCGTCGTTGCCGACGGCATGGGCGGGCACGCCGGCGGCGACGTGGCCTCCGCGATCGCGGTCAACCGCATCCGCGAAGCCGACAAGCCGTACGACACCGCGAAGGATGCCGAATTCGCCCTGCAGTCCGCTCTCATCGCGGCCAACTCGCTGCTCGCTGAGACGGTTTTCGAGCATCCGGAGCTCACCGGCATGGGCACGACCGTCAGCGCGATCATCCGCGTGGGCGACCAGATCGCGCTCGCCCACATCGGCGACTCCCGCATCTACCTGTTCCGTGACGGCGAGCTCAAGCAGGTCTCGACAGACCACACCTTCGTGCAACGCCTCGTCGACAGCGGCCGCATCACGGAGGAAGAGGCGATGGTGCACCCGCGCCGCTCCGTACTCATGCGCGTGCTCGGCGATGTCGACGCCTCGCCAGAGATCGACACCTGGATTCTCGACACCAAGCCGGGCGACCGCTGGCTGATCTGCTCAGACGGGCTCAGTGGCGTCGTCAAGCACGACGACCTGGCCGCCGCGATGGCCCTGACGACTTCGCCCAAACAGGTCGCGGAGAAGCTGCTGCGCGAGAGCCTGGATGCCGGCGCTCCAGACAACGTGACGGTCGTCATCCTCGACATCACCGAGAACGCGGAGGCAGACAGGGCGCGCGAGCCCATCCTCGTCGGCTCGGCTGCGTCCCCGCTCGCCTTTGAAGCCGAGGCGGCGCGCGTCAGGCCGGCACGACTGCCAACGCTGCGTCGAGCAGGCGCGCGACCCGCGACCGGCCCCACCCACTTCGAGCCGGAGTCTCAGGACTACCTCGACGAACTCATCGAGGAAGACCAGCGGCGAGCGCGTCGACGCAGACTCACCTGGCTGATCGGCATCATCCTGATCGCCGCCATCATCGTGCTCGCCGCCATCCTCGGCTACCAGTGGACGCAGTCCCGCTACTACGTCGGCGTCTCCTCCACCGGCTACGTTTCGATCTATCAGGGAGTGCAACAAGGAATCGGGCCGATCTCGCTCTCGCATGTCTACGACGAGAGCAGCGTCAAGGCGACCAGCCTGCCCGACTACGACGAAGAGATGGTCAAGCAGACGATCAACGCCGAATCACTCTCCGCCGCGCGGGGCATAGTAGAACAGTTGACGGATGCCGCAGCCAAGTAATCGCGCCGGCACAATCGTCGACACCCCGCGCCGCCCCACGCCCCCCGCATCCGTCGCGAAGCGGCTTCACCTGCCTGCCAAGCTGCGCAACCTCGAGCTCGCCCTGCTCATCTTCGCCTGCGCGATCAACGCCGGAGCGGTCGTGCTGGTGCAGCTCGGCGCCCTCGGCCACGTCGACCTCACGCTCGTTTACCTGGGCGTGGGACTCTCCGCCCTGGTCTTCGGCATGCACATCGCCATGCGTTTCGTCGCACCGGATGCGGATCCGTTCATTCTCCCGATCTCGACGGTGCTCAACGGCCTCGGGATCGCCGAGATCTATCGGATCGATATCCACTTCAACAGCACGGGATGGAGCAGCGCAGGCGTTCGGCAAATCGCCTGGAGCGGCATCGCGATCGTGTGCGCCATCGTGGTCATCCTCGCACTCCGCAATCACCGGGTGCTCCAGCGGTACACCTTCGTCGCTGGCTTCGTCGGGCTCGCACTCCTGCTGCTGCCGATGCTCCCGGTGATCGGCCTGCAGATCAACGGGGCGCGGGTGTGGATCGGAATCGGACCGTTCACCTTCCAGCCGGGTGAGATCGCCAAGATCGCGCTGACCATCTTCTTCGCCGGTTACCTCGTGCAGCGCAGGGACGCCCTGTCGATGGTCGGCAAGAAGTTCCTCGGGATGCAATTCCCACGGCTGCGCGACCTTGGCCCGATCTTCATCGTCTGGGCCATGTCGATGGCCGTGATCATCTTCCAGCACGACCTCGGCACAGGCCTGCTCTTCTTCGGAATGTTCCTCACGATGCTGTATATCGCGACGGCGCGCG
>JAVECW010000045.1 GCA_030841285.1 Microbacteriaceae bacterium | reverse complement strand
GGCCCATCGGCGCTCAGTCTCCTCGGTCGGCAGCTCGACCGCGGTGGCCCGTCCAATGTCGAAGTGCAGGGCACCCGCCTGCACGTAGAGACGAGACCACACGATCTCGCCGGGCCTGGAGACGCCACGGATCGTTCCACCGCCGGCGGGGAAGAACACCGGGCTCTGGCGCATGCTCACTGCTTCGGCATAGCCACCCGCAAAGTGCGACGGCGGAACCGAGCCTGAGATCTCGAACACCCACACGAAGTCGTCGTCGTATGTCTCGCCCCAGCGCACGTCGTGCAGGGTGGTCGCCGGGTCCAGGCCCATGGCGGTCCAGATGCGATTGGTCACGAGCGCGTCAACGGCGACCCCTTCGTCTGCCTCGTTGAAGTTGGGGAGCGCGGCGGCCGGCCAGAGCTCACGCGCACCGTCGCGGGAGCGCACCGGTGGGCGGTCAACGTTGTTGAGTAGGCCCTCCGCGAGGTCAGAGGCCGGCACCAGGTCCTTGAGGCCCTGCTGGTACTGGATGCCGACTGCGTCGACTCCGAAATCGTCGCTCATTCGGAGCGCGGCGATGTACATCTTGCACTGGTCGAGCAACTGGCCGTCCGTCAACTCAGTAGCCTCGTCGGTGCCAGTCAAGAAGCGCATGCCCTTGTCCTCGAGCCATTGGCGCACCGCGGCCGCCTCGTGGTCGGGCACGCGGAGCATCTCGGCGTAGAGAGCGCTCTGCGAGAGACGCTCCTTGTAGATTCCGAGCGGGTTGAGCAGCTCGTCGTCGATGATGGCGTTGTACATGCCCATGCAGCCCTCATCGAACACGCCGATGATGGCCTTGTCGGTCTGCAACTGAGCTGCGATCGCGCGGCCGAGCTCGACCTCGTCGCTTGCGGGCAGGATGGGCACGTCGCGGACGTGCGACGCATCGTGGGTGATGGTTCCCGTCTCTGCCCATTCGCGCAGTCGGTCTTGAGCCCACTGGTCCTTGAAGTCGACGCTCCAAACGGTCGAGTACGACCTTCCCATTTTCGTCAGTCCGGCGTTCAGGCCAAGGAGGCCGACGAGGCCAGGCCAATCGCCCGAAAAGTTGGCTGCGGTCAGGATCGGCCCGCGGTGGGTCCGGAGCCCCGCCAGCACGTGGTGGCTGTACTGCCAGACGGCTTCCGCAATGATGAGTGGAGCATCAGCGGGTATGTTCCTGAAGACATCGAGGCCCATTCGCTGGCTCGAGATGAAGCCGTGGCCCGTGGCCGGGTCGATCGGGTTCGCGCGGACGATGCTCCAGCCCAGCTCGGCGAACGCAGCCCACAGCGTTGCCTCCAATTCCGCCTGGGTGCCCCAGCCAGCGACGTTCGCCGATTCCCTGAGATCACCACTGGCGATCAGGTAGGCGGTTAGCGGAGGGACAATGGTCTCCTGATGCGGAGCGGGAAATGCGTACGTCACGGGACTCCTTAGCTTTGTGGGACGCTGATCACTTTTGCAGAAATCGATTACTGAGTCAAACAAGTGCCCCGTCAGAGACGCGACTTCCGCTGAGAAAACGATTCATCAATTAGACTGTTGAGATGGTCAAGATCAGCGATGTCGCACGCGAGGCCGGTGTCTCCGCTGCCACCGTCTCTCGTGCTCTCAACCAGAAGCCGAACGTCAACCCGGACTATGCCGAGCGGGTTCGGGAGGCGGCCGAGCGGCTTGGCTACCGACCAAACGGCATCGCGAGAAGCCTGAGAAGGCAGTCCACCAACCTCCTCGCGCTGATCATCAGCGACGTCGCGAACCCGTTCTTCACGGCTGTAACCAGGGGCGTCGAGGACGTCGCCCAGCAGAATGGCTACTCCATCCTGCTCTGCAACGCCGACGAGGATGCGGCGAAAGAGTCGACCTACCTTGAGGTGGCCGAGCAGCACCAGGTCGCAGGGGTCGTGCTCTCACCGCACGCTGCAAACACCGACATCTCCCGGCTTGCATCAGCGGGTATCCCGGTGGTCGTGATCGACAGACCATTGGATGCGGCCGTCGACTCCGTGCTGGTCAACTCGTTCGACGGAGCGAAGTCCGCAACGGAGCACCTTCTCGATGAGGGTTGGAAGCGGCCGGCCTGTATCACCGGACCGGCTGATGCCGAGACAGCACGGCAGCGCTTGGATGGCTACCTGAAAGCGATCGAGGAGTATGGCGGAGTTGAGCCCATGTACTGCCAGGCGCCGTTCCGCCAAGGCGGTGGCCGTCTGGCCGCGTCGCAGCTTCTCGATTCTCCAGAGCCACCCGACGCATTATTCGTTGCCAACTCCCAGATGGCCCTCGGGGTCTTGGACGAGCTGGGCCGCCGGGGAATGAACATCGGCACTGATATCGGTGTCATCACCTTCGATGACGCGCCTTGGGCGCCCTTCGTGAATTCACCGCTCTCTGTGGTGGCGCAGCCCGCGTACGACATCGGCGCGCAGGCGGCGCAGCTGTTGACGGAACGCATCCGCAATAGCGCGCCTATCTCACCTCGCACCATAATGCTGTCCACCAACCTCATCGTTCGTGACAGTTCGCGACGCACGGCCTGACGTCAAGGCGGGCGTGGATCCCACCGGTTCAGACATCGTGCACAAGAAGAACGGCATCGTGGAGCGATTGAGGAGGCCGAAGTCGTTCACGGTGGTGGCGGGCGAAGCGCGCAGCTGAAATCCCCAAGGTGTTCGAAGAGTGTGCCGTGGCCGGTCTGAGGCCGCGCGTGCCATACGGGTTGCAGCCAGCCCATTTTTTTCAAGCAGTAGCCATGATTGCGCCCACGCGTTAGCTCATGCACTCGCCGGTGGTTAGTGATCCCAGCTCTTGGAGCAGCGCAACAGCCCACCGAGTGCGGCCGTTCGGCGGGCGATCTCTCCACCGCAGGCCCGGCCGGCCCGCGTCTAGGTTGGCCGTGATCAGTTGGATGCGGGGTAGAAACACCAAGGAAACAAATCGTCGGTACGCTCCATTCAAGCCGTTGTGTAATCGATTACTTCCCAGTAAGGTCGGATCTCACAACATGTGGTGAAAACGATTTCTTATGTATTTATCGAGAGGCTGAAAAGTATGAAGACCAATTCACGTGGGGTCGCCAGACGGTGGCTCGCGCTTGCGGCTCTTGCCGCGGGAATCAGTCTTGTCGCGGCAGGATGTTCGAGCAGCGCCTCGGCCGGGTCTGGCTCCGGAACGACAAAGCTGACGGTCGCCGAGACAACCGCCCCATCGACGCTCGACCCGCAAGGTTCGTCATTGTTCGGCGATCGTTTCGCGTGGCAGCTGGCGTACCAGTGCCTCTATACGACTACCCCCGCCGGTAAAGTTGTACCAGAGCTCGCGACCAGCTATACGCTCTCTCAGGACCGCCTGACGTACACGTTCAAGTTGCGATCCGGTGTCAAATTCCACAACGGAGACTCACTTACGTCAGCGGACGTCGTAGCCACCTTCCAGCGTCTGGCCGGAAGCAAGCTCGGCATTCAGGGTGAACTGTTCCCGACTCTCAAGAACGCGACCGCGTCGTCTCCGTCTACAGTCGATTTCCACCTGACCAGTCCGGATGCTGGCTTCATCGACAACATGGCGAACCCGCTCGTCTGGGGCTGCGCGATCATGGACAAGTCCACCGCCAAGCTCCCCGCGACGGCTCTAAACATGAACGGAACGGGGCCTTGGAAGCAGACCATGTACCGGCCGAACAGCCAACTGGCATTTAGCCAGTACAGCGGATACTGGGGCACTAAGACTGCGTCGAAGGCCCTCGACATCGTATACATGCCGAGCTCCCAGAGCCAGGTTAACAGTTTGCAGTCCGGAAAAGTGGACTTGATCTTCCCGGGCGAGCCCGGCGCGAAGTCCCTCGCGACCACGAAGGGGGTCACGGTCAAGCAGGTCGGCTCCGACTCGACGATCTTCCTGCAGATCAATAACCTGTCGAAGCCTTTCGACAACCAGAAGGTCCGTCAGGCACTGGCCCTCGCGTTTGACCGCCAGAAGCTTGCCGACCAGGCATACCACGGTGCCGCCCGCCCGAGTGTCTACGTTCCACCGGAGATCAGCTGGGCCGTTCCGATCGCGCAGCTTCCCTACTCGCAGCCCGACGTCGCTAAAGCGAAGGCACTGCTCGCCGAGGCGGGTTATCCGAATGGATTCACGACATCGCTGATGTACATCAACGCCTACGACCCCGGAACCAACGACCTAGTGGCAGCGATGCAGACCCAGCTGGCCGCGATCGGGATCACCGTTACCCTCCAGCCGCTCCAGGCGACGGCGTGGAACGACAAGCTCCTCAACGCGAATTACACCCTCAGCTGGAACGCGCAGTCCTACTACTCGAACCCTTTCCAGTACATCCAGCCGGCTCCTGGGCGGCAAGGTCCTGTGCCGGCGTCACTCCAGAAGTTGCTCGATGCCGCACTTAACGCTGGATCGCAGACCGAGTACGAGGCGGCGCTCCAAGCAGTCGAGAATGAGGAGGCGACGCTCGTCTACCCGACGGTCACGCTTCTTGCCAGCAACAGCTTCGTGGCATACAACACTCAGCTGACCGGGGTCGCCGCCTCCAGCAGCGGGAGCCGCGAGTTCCTGGCCCAGGTGGCACATAAGTGACATTGCCATCTCTGATTGGGATGCCGGATGGGTCGAAGGGTGCCGTCGCAACGAACGGCGGCACCCCCGACGTGCTCACGGTCTCCCATCTGACAACGAGTTATCGGGCCGGCAACGATCGCAAAGTGGTGGTGAACGACGTGTCGTTCACCATCGCGCCGGGGGAGCGGGTCGGTCTGGTCGGAGAATCGGGCTCAGGGAAGACGACGATCGCATCGTCGATTCTTCGGATCCTGCCCTCTACTGCGAGTGTCGACTCCGGGTCGATCACACTTGGCCACACCGACATACTTGCCGCGTCCAACACCAGACTGCGCGCGGTGCGAAGCGTCGAGATCTCGCGGATCCCGCAGGATCCGCTTGCGAGCCTCAACCCGGTGATCACGATCGGCAAGCAGCTCGGCGCGGTCGTGAGGGCGCACCACCGCGTCAGCCGGGAGGAGCTTGACGGCAAGGTCATCGACGCGCTGCGCGCTGTGGGGATCGGCGACGCGGCGAACAAGTTGTCCGCTTACCCGCACGAACTGTCGGGAGGGATGAGGCAGCGGGTGCTGATCGCGATGGCTCTCATCAACGAGCCGAACCTCCTCGTCGCGGACGAGCCGACCACCGCGCTCGACGTCACGGTCCAGGCTCAGGTCATCGACCTCATAACGTCTTCTGTTGCTGTCGGAGGAATGGCACTCCTGTTGATCTCCCACGACATCGGAGTGGTCTCTGAACTCTGCGACCGGGTGCTTGTCATGTTCGATGGGCGCATTGTGGAAGAAGGGGACGTCGCCGACGTGCTCGCCCGACCGGCTCATCCTTACACACGTGCGCTGCTCGAATCGGTCCACGGCGTCAGTCTGGACGCAGTAGCGGAAACGCAGACGGTCGACGTTGATCGGCGGGTCGATTCCCGATCCTGCCGTTACATCGCGCGATGCCCGCTAGCCATGGAGAAATGCCGGGCAGAGCCGGAACTCAGTATGCACGACGGCGGTTGGCTAACGCGCTGTCACGCCGCGGACCGGGTAGAGAATACGACGGAGCTGATCGGACGATGACAGATTTGAAGGAAGAGCGACTGGCGGACATCGCCTCACCGGTTCTCACAGTAGACCGTGTGGTGAAACACTTCCCGGTCCGCACCAAGAAGCTGAGGGCGGAACGCTTGCTCGTCCATGCGGTCGACGACGTCAGCATGACGCTCGACCGCGGCAAGACGCTCGGCGTCGTAGGCGAGTCCGGCTGCGGGAAATCCACCCTCGGCCGACTCATCACCGGACTTGTCGGGCCGACATCGGGGAGCGTTTTGGTGTCTCGCCCCGGTGCGACGTCGCTCTCGGCCGATGAACACGGTCCTCTCGTTCAGATGGTCTTCCAGGATCCTGCCAGTGCGCTCGACCCGCGGATGAGTATCGGTGCGACGATCGCAGAGACGATCCCGCACATTCCGAAGAAGGACCGGGATCGCATGGTTCGCGACATGCTGGTGACCGTTGGGCTGCCGCCGGAGTTCGCCGAGCGACGCCCGCACGAGCTATCCGGGGGACAGCAACAGCGAGTCTGCATTGCTCGCGCCCTCATCTGCAGGCCCGCTCTCGTATTGCTGGATGAAGCGGTGAGCGCGCTCGACGCGTCACTCCAGGCTCAGGTACTCACGTTGCTTCGCGATCTGCAGGCATCGTACGGCGCGAGCTATGTGTTCATCTCCCACGACCTGAGGGCGGTGAGAGAGATCAGCGACCGCATCATCGTGATGTACCTCGGTCAGGTTGTCGAGAGTGCCCCGGCCGCCGAGTTCGATCGCGGCCTTCTGCACCCATATTCGGTCGCGCTGAGATCCGCTGAACCGCGGCTCGCCTCAGATTCTACGGAGATCGGCGAGCGGATCATTCTGAAGGGTGAGCCGCCCAGTGCGGTGAATCCGCCGTCCGGTTGTCGCTTCGCCCCGCGTTGCCCGATCGCCCGTCCGCGATGTGTCGAGGAGGCGCCGACGCTGCAGGACGCAGGAGACGACCATCTGGTCAGTTGCCATTTTGCGGGCGAGCTGTCGACGTTGCGCTCATGACGGCATTCTTCAGCTGCGCCTCGACCGCACACCCGTTTCGATAGAAGGGAGATTTTCGTGTTCGGCTACGTCCTCAAACGCCTCTCTAGCTCGACCTTGATCATCCTTGCGCTCTCCGCGATCGTCTTTATCACCACACGAACCCTGCTTTCCGGAAACGAAGCGACATCGCTCGCAGGGCCTAAGGCAAGCGCAGCGGATGTCGCGGCGATCGCGCACAAGCTTGGTCTCGACCAACCGATCGTCTTCCAGTACCTCGGTTGGCTGAGCAGGGCAGTCCGCGGAGACTTCGGCGTCTCGCCGCTGTCTGGTCAGAGCAATTCGGATCTCATCGCGCAGCAGGCGCCGATCTCCCTGGAACTTGCCGTGTTCTCGCTCGTCATCACGGTAGCGATCGGGATCCCGATCGGAGTCCTCACCGCAGGCAGTTCCGGAAAGCGGTCGGACTGGGGGACGAGGATCCCGTTGCTCGTCGCCTTCGCGATCCCCGGATTCGTCTCCGGCGCGCTACTACTCCTGGTAGCGACACGGTACGTCCCTGCTCTCTACTCGGCGGTGTACATCCCGTTCGGAGACGACCCACTCGGCAATCTGCAGATGATGTTCCTGCCCGCGCTGTCGGTCGGAATTCCCACATCAGCGCTGATCGCCCAGATGACGCGGTCGTCCATGCTCGAGGTCCTGTCACAGCCGCACATCGCGACGGCGCGCACGCACGGGATCCCCGAGTGGAAGGTCAAGTACGTCTATGCGTTGAAGGCGTCCCTGCCGCCGATCCTGACATTGGTCGGCGTCGTCTTCGGTCTGCTGATCGGCAGCCTCTTTATCACGGAAGACATCTTCAGCCTTCCCGGCCTCGGGCGAGGGGTCCTCGACGCGATCTCCAACCGAGATGTGGGTGCACTCGAAGCGCAGGTCGTAGTGATGGCCGCGCTGTTCATTTTGGGAAATCTGATCGTCGACATCGTCATTCCGATGGTGGACCGGCGAATCGTGCGGGACTGACAAGGAGCGAGATGGCGACTATCGACATAACCACGGTGCGTGCACCGATGCGGATCCTGGGATTTCGGTGGCCCTTTCACGGGGTTATCGCGAATGGGGTAATCGGATTCCTTCTTTTCTTCGTGTTCCTCGCGATCTTCGGCGAGTTCATTTCGCCGTACGCGCCCAACCGAGTCGGCGTCGGTCCCGCCCTTGCGCCGCCGTCGCCGCAGTTCTGGTTCGGCACGGACGGCCTCGGTCGCGACCAGCTGTCCAGAGTCATCGCGTCGACACGCCCGGCGCTGCTCTCGGCGACGGAGGCCGTTTCGCTCGCGCTGGTCGTGGGCCTTGCGATCGGCATTGCAGCGGGATATCTCGGTGGCTGGTGGGATGGAGCGTTGTCCAGAATCATGGATCTGCTCTTCGCATTCCCCGAGTACCTGCTCGCAATCCTGGTCGTTGCGGTGCTCGGCAGCGGACTTACAAACGTCGCTATCGGCGTCGGGATCATCTGTATCCCCCGGTTCGCACGCGCCGCGCGAAGTGCGACCATGGAGGTGATCTCACGTGGCTACGTCGAGGCGGCTGTGCTTGCGGGCCGCAGCAGGGCGTGGATCATGTGGCGCCACGTGCTGCCAAACATCGCCTCGCCGCTCCTTGTCATGACGGCGATCACACTTTCCACTGCTGAGGGCGCGTATGCCTCGCTCGCGTTCCTCGGGTTCGGCGAGCGGCCGCCGACGGCTGACCTCGGAAGCATGATCTCAGCGGCACAGCCATACATGACGACCAACCCGTTCACCGTTCTCTTTCCCGCCGCGGTGTTCGTTGTACTGGTTCTAGCATTCAATGTGCTTGGCGACGTCCTCCGCGATCTGCTCGATCCCCGCGCTCGCCCGGAGCTCGCGCGCTCGATCAGATAGTCCACTTCCGACCCGTTTCCCCGAACTTGGAGTCCGACAGTCCCCGAACTTGGAGTCCGACAGTGCCTGAAATCCAGCCGATTCTCGACAACCTGGTGCCGTCCCTTCTGGCTAAGTGGAGCGTTCCCGGCGTGGCCGTTGGCGTCAGCTTCCGTGGCGAGCGTGCGTTGCTCGGGTATGGCGTGACGAACGTAGATCACCCGCTTGAGGTCGATGCGACGACGATTTTCCAGATCGGATCAATCTCGAAGACCCTGCTAGGGGTGGTGATCTCGAGACTGGTGTCCGCGGGGCTTCTCGACTTGGACTGGCCGGTGGCAAGTCTTCTTTCCAACGACGCCGTGGATCAGCGGATCACGACTAGGCATCTGATTACCCACACGTCGGGGATCGACGGACAAAACATGATCGGCGACGCGCCCCAGATCCTCGCAGGCACGGCAGTGGATTCGATCGCGGCATCGCTTCGGCATTTTCTCGACCAGCCGCTGAGATTCGCGCCAGGCACCGATTACTCGTACAGCGGGCCGGGGTTCATGCTGGCGGCAGCAGTCGTCGAGGCGGTGACCGGTCGGCCGTACGTGGACACCCTTCAGGAGCTGGCGCTCGATCCAGCGTCCATGGGACTCACCTTCACGCTAGCTGACCAGGTCGTCACCCATCGGGTTGCCGCACCGCACACCACGGAGGGGAGTGCCGCGCGGGTCCTTCGCGACGAGGGATGGCAACGGCACTGGCAGCTCCCAGCCTGGGACGTGCCGGGTGGCGGGGTGCTCAGCAACGCGCGGGATCTCATGCGGTATGGCGAATACCTCATGTCCGAGGATGCGCCGGTGGGCGTGTTCGACATCCACGGTCACCAGGGTGCACTTGGGAAGAGTTCGGGCCTGGCATGGACGCTCAGCCGGGTCGGCTCGCACGTGATGGCCTCGCACGACGGGCTCACGGTCGGGTATGCAACGAACATGACCGTGGTTCCCTCGTTTCATCTTTCGTATTGTGTGTTGAGCAACTCCGTCGGTGGCCGTCCTGTGGTGAAGGCGATCGAGGCGGCGATCCAGGACGCCCTACTCGGAACGCACGATCGTCCCAATCTCGACCGCCGCCATCCCGCGGAGCTGAAGGACTTCGCGGGGACCTTCGACTTCGGCTTTTACGGGATGGTCCGGGTCGGTCTCGTCGACGACGGACTGAGCATGAGCCCTATTCCGGAGAGCTCGTCGTACGCGTTCGTGCTGGACCCGCCGACGGCCGAGCTGATGGTTCCGTCCGCCGCCGATCAGCTGATGATCCTCGAACCGGAGCGCCATCGTGGGTCGCTCATCGGCGTCATACGTGACCCCGCAGGTCGCGTTGTGGCATTGAACAACGGGCGGATCGCATTCCGGGTCAACTGACCCGCAAATAACTTCCCGACTATCGCCGCCTGCTCCGGCGGTCACATATTCACGAAAGCAATACAGAAGAGAAGGAACATAGATGAGTGACGAGCTGTTTTTCGAATCTGCCACGGAGTTGGCTGGCAGATTGCGTACCCGGGAGATCTCAGCTGTGGAGGTCGCGGAGGCGTTCTTGCGCCGCATCGACGACGAGAACGGTCGGATCAACGCGTTTGCGACCGTAACGTACGATCTGGCGCTGGAATCGGCCGCCGCGTGTGACGCGGCGTTGGCGGACGGTCGGGTGCTGGGTGCTCTGCACGGTGTTCCGGTTGCGATCAAGGACTTGAGCGAAGCGCGGGCCGGTGTTCGAAGTACGTTCGGGTCGTTGCCACTGAAGGACTATGTGCCGATGCAGTCCAGTCTGTGCATTCAGCGTCTGGAGGACGCGGGCGCGGTCATCGTCGGGAAGACGAACGCTCCCGAGTTTGGGCACAAAGGCGTGACGGACAATCTTGTGTCGGGGCCCACCCGCAACCCGTTTGATACGACGCGCAACGCCGGCGGGTCTTCGGGCGGCGCGGCCGCGGCGGTCGCTGCCGGGATGGTCCCGCTGGCCCAGGGCAGCGATGGAGGCGGCTCGGTGCGGATTCCGGCGTCGTGGTGCGGGGTGTACGGCATCAAGCCGTCGGCCGGGCGGATCGCTGATGTGACGCGGCCGAATGCGTTCATCGCCGGGAGCCCGTACTCTTCGGTGGGGCCGTTGGCCCGTTCGGTCCGGGATGCGGCGCTCATGCTGTCGGTGATGGCGGGTCCGCACCCGCGGGATCCGATGAGTTTGCCTGCTTCCCCGATATCGCTTCGAGACCTCACCGAGGGCGGGCTTCGGGGTCGGCGCATCGGGTACAGCCCCAATCTCGGCGGGTTCCCGGTCGACCCGGGGGTCGCAGCGGTCGTGGCCCGCTCGATTCAGGTCTTCGAGCGTGCGGGTGCAACGGTCGAAGAGGTCGATGTCGTGTTACCCGCGGATCAATGGGAGTTAGCCGCGCTCTGGGGCCGACTGATGGGAGTCCTCTACGCAGACAGTCTCATCAGGCTCCGGCAAGAAGGGTATGACCTGATCGGCAAGCATGTCGATGAACTCACGCCGGCGTTCCGGGATATCGTTGTCGCTGCTCAGACGCGCACCGCAATGGAAGCGCGCGCGGATGAGCACTTACGCAGTGCCGTGCTGGACTCAATTGAGGACGCGTTTACCGGTTTCGACTTCCTGGTCACGCCTACCCTCGCGGTGACCGCTGTGAAGAACCGAGATGACGGACAGACTACGGGTCCGTCTGAGGTCGGCGGGGTCAAGGTGGATCCGTCGATCGGGTGGTGTTTGACGTACCCATTCAATTTCACTGGCCACCCGGCGGCATCCCTACCGGCCGGGCGGGTCAACGGGTTGCCGGTCGGGGTACAGATCGTCGGGCGCCGGCATCAGGATGCGGAGTTGCTTGCCGCGTGCGCCGCGTTCGAGGCCGAATCGCCTTGGTCGTACTGAACCGTGCGCCCAGCACCTGGGTCGGCCTCAAATGTCTCCGCGACCACAGTCTCCTGCTGGCCGAACCGACGCCCGCTAGGCAATCCCTCAGCGGACGTGCTTCGCTCCAACCCATCCCGAGTGTGAA
Organism: Microbacteriaceae bacterium; assembly: GCA_030841285.1. GTDB lineage: Bacteria > Actinomycetota > Actinomycetes > Actinomycetales > Microbacteriaceae > JAUZGC01. The sequence goes on along the minus strand of JAVECW010000045.1, from coordinate 20,155 downwards.
TTGCACCGGTAAATCGCGGCCAATCGCCCGTAAGTCGATGGCCAATGGATGCCCTAGGTGGTGTGCAATGTCGGTTCAGCCAGCCAGCGTTGCCCAAATAAGGCCTGCAGTGCATATGACCAGGCCAAATGTCGCCGCGACGAGGACCCAAGAGGCGGTGCGAATCCGCTCGGACATCCGCTGATCGAGTCTGGCACGCTGCTCTATTACCCAGACGTCGAGGGATTGCTGCGCACCCCAGACAACGTTTTGCCCACCAATCCGACGCAACAGCTTTCCGATCCTCTCCAAGTCCTCAGCCGTGGGTTCCGGGATCTGATGGGATATCAGCACTCGTCGCATGCTCAAGGATCGCACTGCGGGCGATGAGCGCACTTCGCATGACCATCCCTTGCTGCGCGCACGCGTGAGGAACATGTCGGCCGAAGTTGCCCAGTCGAGGGCGCGGCGAGGGCTGTGGTTGATGCGGGCGGCGAAGCGGCGACAGCCCTGCGCGATCCTAGGGGCGTCGCCCGCTCTTGTCCCTATTGAGGCCGGATTAGAGTTCGAGTCCCACTGGGGTACTGCGGTGATGAGTCGCGACGTGTCGGCGACTTGCCAAAGCACGCAGGTTCGCTCGCATCCATCTAGGGATCTCTGGCAGGTGGATGCGTGCGCCGCGTGAGGCTGGCCTACGCTGACGCTATGTGTGCTCGTTCTGCGTTGGATTCCGAGACCGATGAGCTGATCAAGGAGTACGTCGCCCAAGGCGGCGAGTCAATGAAAGACTCAAACGCAACCCCATGAGCGGAATGAACGGGACCCACGCATGACCATCCTCGAAACCGAGCGCCTCCGACTTCGGGAGATGGCGGACAGCGACCTCGACCAGATGGCCGCCCTGCTCGGTGACCCGGAGGTGATGCGCTACTACCTCGCGCCGAAGAGCCGCGACGAGGCGCAGCGCTGGATCGACTGGAACAAACGGAACTACGCAGAACACGGCTTCGGGCTATGGGTGGTGGAAAGCATCGAGGGTGACTTCGTCGGCGACTGCGGTCTGACCTGGCAGACGGTCGACGGCGCGCGAGAGGTCGAAGTGGGTTACCACGTACGGAGGTCTGCGCAGGACAACGGGTACGCTACGGAAGCCGCCACCGCCTGCGTTCAGTTCGCCAGGCAACGCGGCATCGAGCGCCTGGTCGCGATCATCAACCCGGCCAACGTGGCGTCACAGCGGGTGGCTGTCAAGATCGGGCTTAAGCTGGAGAAGCGGGTCACGACGAATGGCTTTGAGCAGGTCGTCTACGCCGCGATCATCTGATGGCGCAGCTCTCTGGCGTTGTTTTTGAATTATTCAAAACAATGCACTAACGTAAAGTCAATGACCATCACATTGCCGCAGAAAGCGGTGACCGACGACCTCAGTGCACTCCTGCACGGCGCGGGTCTTCGAGTGACCGCACAACGTCTCGCTGTCCTTCTCGCGCTGGAGTCCCGGCGTCACGCCGACGCCGACGAGATCTTCGATGCGGTTCGACCCACGCTTCCCGGCACTTCCGTGCAGGCGGTTTACGGTGTGCTCAACGCGCTCCACTCCGCGGGCCTGGTGCGCCGCATCGAGCCGGCCGGGTCCACGGCGCGGTACGAGAGGCGTATCGATGACAACCACCACCACCTGGTGTGCGAGCGCTGCGGTCGCGTCGAAGACGTCGATTGCGTCGTGGGGGCGGCACCGTGCCTGACCCCCTCGGACTCCTCGGGGTTCGAAATTCATTCGGCCGAGATCACCTTCTGGGGCCTCTGCAACGAATGCCAGCACTTTCGGGGATGACCAGAGCCACACGCGTGTGAACGGATGCCGCGTGAACGGGCTCGACTCCGAGCTCGAGGGCGTGGCCATCGCCAAGTAAGGCACCCGTGCGGGATACTCATGCAAATACCTCAGCGAGGACAGCATGACGACAACCCAGACGACGGCCGTCTTCGCCGAACCCACCCGGAAGGTCAGCGGGCCTTGGATCGCGTTCTTCGCGATGGCCTGGCTCGGGATCTGGATGGCGCAGCTCACGCCCGTCCAAGTGCTGCTGCCCGTGCAGATCGAGGCCGAGCTCAAGGCAAGCTTCTGGGTCGACAACGTCGTCGCGTTCGGCATCATCTCGGGCATCTCCGGCGCGTGCGCCGTGATCGCATACCCACTGACCGGTGCGCTGTCTGACCGCACGACGAGTCGCTTCGGTCGTCGCCGGCCGTGGATCGTCATCGGCACGCTGCTCTTCGCGCTCGCCCTGATCGTGCTCGGTGCGCAGACGACGATGGTCGGCATCGGGATCTTCTGGTCGCTCGCGCTCATCGGATTCTGCGTGCTGACCGCCGCCCTGACGGCGACCATCAGCGACCAGGTCCCGGTCAACCAGCGCGGTTACGTGTCCGGCTGGCTGAGCGCCCCGCAGGCGGTCGGCATCATCCTCGGTGTGGCGCTCGTGACCATGCTCATCACGGTCACGTTCTTCGGCTACGTGGCCATGGCCGTCCTGCTCGTGATCCTCGTCGTTCCCTTCCTGTTCCTGCCCGATGCCGTGCTCCCCGCCGAGTTCAAGGCGCGGATGACCGCCCGCGGCGTCTTCCAGAGCCTGTGGATCAGCCCGCGCGCGCATCCGGATTTCGGCTGGACGCTGCTCAGCCGCGTCCTCGTGAACTTCGGCAACGCGTTGGGCACGACCCTGCTGCTCTACTTCCTGGAGTTCGGCCTGGGGGACAAGAACGCTCAGGACGACCTGTTGACCCTCATCCTGATCTACATGGTCTTCGTGATCATCGCGTCGCTCGGGGCGGGGAGGTGGTCGGATCGGCTGGGCCGCCGCAAGGCGTTCGTCTTCGTGGCATCCGCGCTACAGGGCGTTGCGGCGCTGCTGCTCGCGTTCCTGCCCGACCTGACGGTCGCGATGATCGCGGCCGGCCTCCTCGGCCTCGGCTACGGCTGCTTCCTGTCGGTCGACCAGGCCTTGGCGACGCAGGTGCTGCCGGATCCGGAATCCAGGGGCAAGGATCTCGGCATCATGAACATTGCGACGGCCGTTCCCCAGGCCGTCGCGCCTCTGCTCGGCGCAGGCGTCGTCGCCGTGCTCGGCGGGTTCACTGGCCTCTTCGTGGTGGCCGGGGTCTTCGCGTTCGCGGGTGCGCTCGCGGTAGCAAGAGTGAAGGCGGTTCGTTAGTGGCACTGCTCGATCTGTCAACGAATTCGGATGCCTCGGTGCGAGTCTGGGAACACCCCGGGCAATACTGGCCGGGCCTCACTGCCGCAACGCAGCACCTCGATGCGCCGTTCGGCGTCCTCCAACTGGATGCGCTGCGCTACAACACGCACGACATGGTGAGGCGCGCCGCAGGCAAGCCCATCCGCGTTGCCTCCAAGTCCGTGCGCGTGCGCGGCGTGCTCGACGCCGTCCTCGCGCTGCCCGGCTACCGGGGAGTGCTCGCGTACGCGCTCGAGGAGGCATTGTGGCTGGCGACAGCGACCCCGGACAACCCCGCCATCGAGGATGTCGTGGTCGGCTACCCGACAGCGGACCGGGCGGCCATCGCGCGACTCGCGAACTCCGCGGAACTGGCCGGCCGCGTCACGCTCATGGTCGACTCGATCGCCCACCTCGACTTCATTGACGGGATCGTCCCGCCCGGCCGGCGCGAGAGCATCCGACTCTGCCTCGAGCTCGACTCGTCCTGGCAGTCGCGGACGCTCGGGCACATGGGCGTGTGGCGCTCGCCGGTGTACAGCGTGGACGACGCGCGTACCCTGGCCGCTGAGATCGTGGCGCGCCCGGGCTTCGCGCTCGTGGGCATGATGGGGTACGAGGCGCAGATCGCCGGAGTGGCGGACAAGCCGGCCGGCCGCGCTCTGTTGGGCGCGAGCGTGCGCTGGATGCAGCAGAAATCGAAGGCGGAGCTCGCCGAGCGCCGCGGCCTCGCCGTGGCGGCCGTGCGCGAACTCGCCGACCTCTCGTTCGTCAACGGCGGGGGCACCGGGTCGATCGAGTTCACCGCGGCGGATGCCTCGGTCACCGAAATCGCGGCAGGCAGCGGTCTCTTCGGTGGCCACCTGTTCGACAACTACGCGTCCTTCCACCCGGCGCCCGCCGCCGCCTTCGCCTTGCCGATCGTGCGTAAGCCCACGCCTACGACCGCGACGATTCTGGGTGGCGGCTGGGTCGCATCCGGGCCGCCCGCCGCGGATCGGCTGCCGCAGATCGTGTGGCCCGCCGGGCTCGAGCTGGTCGCGCGCGAGAAGGCCGGCGAGGTCCAGTCTCCTGTCACGGGAGGAGCGGCGAGCACGCTCAGCGTCGGCGACGTCGTGTGGTTGCGGCACACCAAGTCGGGTGAGCTGAGCGAACACCTGAACGAGTTCCACCTGGTCGACGACGGCGCGGTTGTCGGCACCCTGCCTGCCTATCGTGGCCAGGGGAAGGCGTTTCTGTGACGGCATCCGGCGGGATGTGGCGCAACTGGGCCCGCAGCGAGAAGGTCCGGCCGGTCCGGGTCGAGCGTCCATCGAGTGTCGGAGCCGTGCAACGCGCCGTCGTGGCGGCGGCCAGGCAGGGCCTTCGGGTCAAAGCCGTCGGCGCGAGCCACAGTTTTTCGGGCGTCGCCGTCGCACCGGATGTGCAGCTCGACCTCGATGCGATCGAGGGCGTGCTCGCGGTGGATGTCGAGACGCGGCGCGTGACGCTCGCCGCGGGGACCAAGCTGCACCAGCTGCACGCACTACTGCGACCACACGGCCTCGCGCTGGCGAACATGGGCGACATCGACCGGCAGACGATCGCCGGCGCGACCTCGACCGGAACGCACGGCACGGGTGGTCGATTCGGGGGACTCGCGACGCAGATCGTCGCGCTCACGCTCGTGACGGCATCCGGGGAGCTGCTGACCGTGAGCGAGACCGAGAACGCCGAGCTGCTCCCCGCGGCGCGGGTCGGGCTCGGTGCGCTCGGGGTGCTCGTCGACCTGACGATCCAGTGCGTACCGGCTTTCCTGCTGCGAGCGGTCGATCGGCCGGAGCCGCTCGAGCCCGTGCTCGATTCGTACCTGGAGCGCTCGGCGGACGCCGACCATTTCGAGTTCTACTGGTTCCCGCACACCGAGACCGCACTCACGAAGACCAATACCCGGCTGCCGATCGACGCGGAGCGCCGCCCGCTCAGCCGGGTCGGCCGCTGGGTCGACGACGAGTTCCTGGCGAACGGCCTCTATCGCGGAGTGTGCGCGGTCGGCACAGTGCTGCCGGGCGTGATCCCCGCGGTCAGCAGGTTCGCCCAGCGTCTGACGGGCCACCGCGACGTCACGGATGTCTCCCCGCGCGTCTTCGTCACCAACCGCTCCGTGCGCTTCCGCGAGCTGGAGTACGCCCTGCCGCGTGAGGTCGTGCCCGAGGCGCTCCGCGCGGTCAAGCAACTCATCGAGAAGCGCGGATGGCGCATCTCCTTTCCGATCGAGGTGCGCTCGGCGGCGGCCGACGACAACTGGCTCTCGACCGCGTATGGCCGCGAGACGGGGTACATTGCTGTGCACCGCTACTTCAGAGAGCGACCGGACGAATACTTCCGGGCGGTCGAGGAAATCATGATCGCGCACGAGGGCCGCCCGCACTGGGGGAAGATGCACTATCGGGATGCCGCGTCGCTGCGAGGCGTCTATCCGCGCTTCGACGAATTTCTCGCGGCGCGCGATCGGCTCGATCCCGACCGACTGTTCGGCAACCCCTATCTCGAAAAGGTGCTCGGCGCATGACTGACAACCAATGGCGGCACAGGCCAGCCGAACTCGCGGCGCTCCTGCCGGCCGGCTTCACCATGGGCGTCTCAACGTCCGCATTTCAGATCGAGGGCGGGACGCAAGAAGGCGGCCGCGGTGTATCGACCTGGGACGCGTTCAATCATCAGAAGGGGCGCATCCTGGACGGTTCGACGGCCGATGTCGCGACCGACCACTACCACCGCTACCCGGAGGACGTCGCGCTCCTCCGCGACCTTGGCGTCGATTCGTACCGTTTCTCGTTGTCATGGCCTCGTATCCAGCCGGCCGGCCGAGGGCCCGCCAACCGCGCGGGTGTCGCGTTCTACGATCGACTGCTCGACGAACTGCTCGCCGCGGGCATCCGCCCGATGGCGACGCTCTATCACTGGGACACTCCGATCGAGCTGGCCGGTGGCTGGCTCAACCGCGACACCGCATACCGCTTCGCCGAGTACACGTTCCTCGCGGCCGAGGCCTTCGGCGACAGGGTCGACTCCTGGATCACGATCAACGAGCCGGCGAGCGTAACGCTCAGCGGCTATGCCCTCGGCGTGCACGCACCGGGGGAGACGCTCCTGTTCGACGCGTTGCCGGCCGCGCACCACCAACTCCTCGGCCACGGCCTCGCGGTCGGTGCGCTCCGGGATGCCGGGGTCACCGGCGGCGTCGGCATCGCCAATGTGCACTCGCCCGTCGAACCGGCCGGCGATGGCGAGGAGGACGCGGCGTACGCCGCGCTCTTCGACTTCGTGCACAACCGGATCTTCGCCGATCCGGTGCTGCTCGGTCGGTACCCCGAGGTGCCCGAGCCGTTCGAGGAGCTGCTCAGCGTGTTCTCCGAGATCGATCCGGATGACCTGCGCACCATCGGCGCACCGCTCGACTTCTACGGGCTCAACTATTACTTCCCCACCCGCGTCGCCGCGGGTGCAGGCGGTTCGGCCTCGCCTGACGGGACGGCACAGGCCATGGGTTCGCTGCCGTTCCACCTGGCCGAGTGGCCGGAGTTCGCCAGGAGTGGATTCGGCTGGCCGGTCGCTCCGGAGTATCTCGGCGTGACCCTCCGCGAGCTGCGCGAGCGTTACGGCGATGCGCTGCCTCCCGTGGTCATCACAGAGGGCGGCGCGAGCTACCCGGATGCCGTGAGCACAGACGGCAGTTTCGACGACCGAGCGCGCATCGAGTATCTGGGGGATCACCTCGCTGCTGCGGCATCCGCCGTCCTCGCCGGCGGTGTTGCCGAGGGCGTCGAGCTGCGGGGCTACCACGTCTGGTCGTTGCTCGACAACTTCGAGTGGGCGGCAGGCTACAGCCAGCGCTTCGGCCTCGTCCACGTCGACTTCGCCACGCAGGATCGCACGCCCAAGGCGTCATTCCGCTGGCTGCAGCGCGTCCTCGAGTCGCGCTAGTGCGCGAGTGAGCGCGAGTGCTCTTACGCGCGGGATCATTGACTCTGCCTCGGCTTGCTGCCACACTCGCGATACCCGACCTTGCTATGAATCATTTGGGATACCCATGAGGAACGCTCGAGGACGGGGGGTTTGCGCGAATGGCCGCACGATCTGTCGTGGCTGCAGCACAGGCATCCGGTCGACGTGCTCGTCTCTTGGCTTCCGTTCGTGATCCGCAGGGCGTGACGTACTCCGTCTCGGGGGAACAGGCGGAGGAGCAGCGACTAGCCGCTGCTGTCGCTGCGACCGCTTCGCGCGCGGTCGCGGCGACACCCTTACGCTACGTGCCCGCCCTCCTCAGCGCGGGTTGCTCGTAGCCAACAGCCTGCCGTCACCTGACCGACCGCGGGTGGCGTCAGATTTATGTGTGCGACGATGCTGGCGGCGCGGCGATGCCGGCGGGGCGCGGCGATGCCGGCGGGGCGCGACGATGTCGGCGAGGCGCGACGATGCCGACGGCGCTAGGGCGTGCGTCGCTGTAGCGTGATCGAGCCGAGCACGACAGCGCCGACAGCGAATGCGGCAATGATGAGGAGCTCCCCGCCGATGTACGCAGCGTCGTGCGAGTTCGTCGCTACGGCCCGAAGCGCGTCGATGGCGTGCGAGAGCGGCAGCCAGTCGCTGATCGCGTGCAGCACATCCGGCAACTGGTCGCGGGGGAGGAAGATGCCGCCGAGCAGCACTTGCGGGAAGACCAGAGCCGGCATGAACTGCACGACCTGGAACTCGCTGCGGGCGAACGCGCTCGCAAAGAGACCGAGGGTGGTGCCGAGGACGGCGTCGGCGAGGGCGACCGCGAGCAGCAGCCAGATCGAGCCCTTGATCGTCAGCCCGCACACCCAGACGGCGAACGACACGGCAACGGCCGATTGGAGAATGGCGAGCAGGCCGAACGCGAGCGTGTAGCCGAGGATGAAATCGGCCTTGCCGAGGGGCATCGACAGCAGGCGCTCGAGCGTTCCCGTCCGGCGTTCGCGCAGCGTCGTGATGCTTGCGATGAGGAACATGACGATGAACGGGAACAGGGCGATCAGGGCGGGGCCGATGCTGTCGAAGATCGGGGTGTCGGTGAAGATCCAGGCGACCAGGCCGATCAGAAGACTTGGCACGACGACGAGCAGCACGATGGTGCGCGGATCGTGCCGGATCTGGGTCAGCACCCGGCCGGCGGTGGCGAACGTCCTGCCCACGGTCATGAGTCGCCTCCGTCCGCGGCGTGTCGTGGATGTCGCGCAATAAGCGTCAGGAATGCATCCTCGGCGTCTCGCGCGCCCGTTGCCGCGAGTAGGCCGTCCGGGGTCTCGTCGGCCAGGATCTCGCCCTCTCGCATCAGCAGCAGGCGATCGCAGCGCGTCGCCTCATCCATCACGTGGCTTGACACGAGCAGGCTCGTGCCCGCGCGCGCGAGCTCGTGGAACAGCGTCCACAGGTCGACCCGAAGCACGGGGTCGAGACCAACCGTCGGTTCGTCGAGCACCAGAAGTTCGGGGGTGCCGAGCAGGGCGGCCGCGAGGGAGACGCGGCTGCGCTGGCCGCCGGAGAGCGTGCTCACGAGCTGACCGCTGTTCGCCCCGAGATCGGTCTGGGTGAGGACGCGGTCGACGTCGGACTTCGGGGCGCCGAGCACCCTGGCGAAGTATGCGAGATTCTGTCGCACGGTGAGGTCGTCGTAGACGCTTTCGGCCTGCGTGACGTAGCCCACCTTGTGCCGAAGGGCGGAACTTCCCGCCGGACCACCGAGTACGGTCACCTCGCCGCCGGCGACATCCTGCACTCCAACGATGGATCGCATGAGGGTGGTCTTGCCGCAGCCGCTCGGTCCGAGGAGGCCGACGACCTGGCCGCGTGGAACCGACAGGCTGAGCCCATGCAACACGGCGGTACGACCCCGACGGACCCGAAGATCGCGGATCGAAATCACGGGCTCCGTCGTATCCATCATGAGGTGAACTATTCGCCGCTTGTGGGGCCTGCGTCAAGAGCGCGGGGCTTCGGATGTCGGCACGCCAGGCACTGGGATGGCGCAGAAGGGAGCGGCGGACGCTGGCCGGAGGCTACGGGCTTGCTTGGAGTGTTATGGGAAGCGAGTGGGGGCCGACTTTGCGCGATTATGATAACGACGTGCGTGCTTGATGCGCACCCCCTATCAAGGAGTTGCTGCCATGGAATGGCTCATCCCGGTTCTGATCATTGTCGTTATCGTCGCGATCATCGGAATTTACCTGTGGGCGACCTACAACTCCCTGGTCACGCTCAACGTGCGCGTGGACGAGGCGTGGAGCGACATCACGGTCCAGCTCAAGCGGCGTGCCGATCTCATCCCGAACCTGATCGAAACGGTGAAGGGATATGCGGCACACGAGAAGGGCGTCTTCGAGTCTGTCACCAAGGCGCGCGCGGAAACTCTCTCTGCCCAGGGGCCGGCCGAGGCATCCGTGGCCGAGAACCACATGCAGGCGGCCCTCAAGAGCATCTTCGCGGTCGCCGAGGCATACCCGCAGCTGCAGGCAAGCCAGAACTTCCTCCGTCTGCAGTCCGACCTCGTCGACACCGAGGACAAGATCCAGGCAGCCCGCCGGTTCTACAACGGCGGAGTCCGCGAGCTGAACACGAAGATCAAGGTGTTCCCCAACAACGTCTTTGCTCGCCGGCTGGGCTTCGCGGAGCGCGACTTCTTCGAGGTCGCAGACATCACGGCTCTCGCAGAGCCGCCCCGTGTGCAGTTCTAGCTTGTACGTTGAGTAGCGGGCGCGAACCGCGCACCGAACCGACCCAACGACCGACCTGAGCTGAGCCCACAATGTATAGCGCCATCGCGAAAAACAAACGCAACACGGTTCTCATCATCCTGCTCTTCCTGGTCATCATCGGCGGCCTCGGGTGGTTGGCGAATTTGGTCTACGGGGGCTCCGGCTACACGATCCTGATCGTGACCCTCGTCGTCGCGGCGGTGTACGCCTGGATCCAGTACTACGCCGCGAGTTCGCAGGCCTTGCTTATGTCGGGCGCCGTTCCCATCGAGAAGGCCGACAATCCACGGCTCTGGAACGTCGTCGAAAACCTCTCGATCACGACGGGCACGCCCATGCCCAAGGTGTATATCGTCGATGACCCGGCTCCTAATGCGTTCGCCACCGGCCGCGATCCGCAGCACGCCGTCGTTGCGGCCACCACCGGCCTGCTCGACATCATGGATGACGCGGAGTTGCAGGGCGTCATGGCGCACGAGCTCGGTCACGTACGCAACTACGACATCCGCGTCTCGATGATCGTCTTCGGCCTCGTCGTCGCCATCGGATTCATCGCGGACATGTTCCTGCGGATGGCGTTCTTCGGTGGGTTCGGTGGCCGCGACAACAACAACAGCGGTGGAGGTGGGGGTGGCAACCCGGTCGTGCTGGTCTTCGGTCTCGCCGCCATGATCGTCGCCCCGCTCGTTGCCACGATGGTGCAGATGGCGATCTCCCGGCAGCGCGAATACCTCGCGGATGCGACCGGCGCAATCACGACCCGGCACCCGGATGCGCTCGCAAGCGCGCTCGAGAAGCTCGCGGCCTACGGTCGCCCGATGCGACGACAGAACTCCTCGATGGCGCACCTGTGGATCGCGGACCCCCTCAAGCCCAGCCTGATGGCCCGCCTGTTCAGCACCCACCCCCCGATCCCGGAGCGCGTCGAGCGCCTGCGCAAGATCGGTGGCGAGTTCTAGCTCGGGCCCAATCACCGCGTCCTCCACAAATGGTGCGCGCGGGCGCGAACCTCGTCGTGGCGCTCCCGCCCAGACAGGGTCTCACCGCGCGGACAGAATCTCCCCGCGCAGGCAGAGTCCTACCCCCGCACCTAGCCTGCGTGTCTGTCGCGGGCTGAATTCTGGTGTTCTCGGCCGGCGGCTGCGAGCAGGTCGTGTAGTGATGCGCTTTTGCTTTTGAGGAGCGTCGGTTGTTGCGTTGGGTCTTTGGTGGGTGGTGGGTTGAGCCAGTATTGGGTGCCTGTTCGGTTGATTTTCCAGTGGTTGTCGTGGAGTAGGAGGTGGTGGTGTCGGCAGATGAGGACGCCGTCGGCGAGGTTGGTGAGGCCGGCGTCGCGGTGCCATTGGTTGATGTGGTGGGCTTCGGTCCACGCGGGTGGGCGGTCGCAGTCTGGCCAGAGGCATCCGCCGTCGCGTGTTGCGAGTCCTTCGCGTTGGCGGCGGGTGAAGAGGCGTTGTTCGCGTCCGACGTTGATGCATTGGCCGTCATCGTCGAATGCGATGGGAAGGATGCCGGTGTCGCAGAGGTGGCGTTCGACGCTTTCGAATGAGATCGGGTCGGGTTGGCCTTCGATGCGTCCGTGACCGGCTCGGCTGCTCACCGCATCTTGTGTAACGAGGATGCGCACGCTCAGCCGCTTCGCGCCAAGCATCGAGTCGGGTGCGGTCTCGTTGGCGATCCGGATGGCGTCAACGAAGCCATCGTGCATGATCTGGTCGGTTGTGCGTGGGTCGTCGAGGATCGACTGTGCGCGTTCTCGTTCGGCGTCGGCGACGAACTGTGGACCGCCACGGCGGGGGCTGGTGAGTTGGTCGAAGAATCCGCGGACGGTGGCTGCAGACTCCGGATCGAGCAGGCCGGACAGGCGGTGCATGCCGTCGGCGAGGGGCGTGATCCGGAGGAAGCGGGCGTCTTTGCGGGCGCGTTCGCGGTCGGTGATGCCCGCGGCATCCAGTTCGTCGCGCATGGAGCGGGCCAGGCGGAACAGGCGGTCAGCATCGATTGTGAGGCCGTCGCGGACGAGCCGGGTTGCGGCATCGCGAAGCAACCCCGCGTTGATGTCGGCGGTGGGCTCGCCCAGCCCGCGGCGGATGCTCTCGGCCTGGCTGGTGGACATCGCCCCGGATGCGACCGCCTCTGCCAGCGGCGCCGCCCAGGGTGACTCGATGGCGGGGAATCTCTCGCCTGGTTCGCCGAGTCGGGCGGCGGCATCGGCCTCGACCATGATCGCGCCGACCCGGACGAGCTTGGCTGCCTCGGGTGAGGTTGACCGTGTCGCTGATTGGACGAGCGCTTCGGCGGTGCGGTGTCCGGTGCGTTGGGCCAGGCCCGCGTAGCCGAGTTCGCGACGGGAGCGGTGGGCGATCTCGCCTGCCGTCAGGGCCGCGATCGATTCCGCGTTGCGGATCAGCTCGGCCGTCGTCTCGCTCAGACACAGCAGGGTGACGTCGTCGAGAGCAGCAATGACTGCCGCATCCGATACAGACGAGAAGTCGGAAGTACCACATTCGACTCGACCAAACCGGGCGACGCGCTGCGCTACGGGCTCGAGCTGGTCGAATAGGTGTGCCATAGTTCATTGTTGCAGTGGGCACTGACATTCGAATATCCGATCGATGATCTGTGCAGAACTCGCCACGGGCGGCGACGGTGCGCGAAGCGCACGATCGCCACGACGCCGGGCACTCGCCGCGAACGACGACACGGTCCTGCTAGATCACGCGCGCCAGTCCCGGCGCGAGGTTTCCGCGGTCGGCCACGACCACGTCGCCGAGGCCCTGCCACGCGGCCGTCTCGTGGAGGAGCTGCGCGAGCCGATCCGCAGTCTCCGCGGGCGCGTCTGGCTCCGCCCACGCCGCCTGCACGCGCAGCACGCCGGCCTGCCGGTCGCTCTTGAGGTCGATGCGCCCCACGATCCTGTCGTCGAGCAGGACGGGCAGAACGTAGTAGCCGTAGCGGCGCTTGGGCTGCGGCGTGTAGATCTCGATGCGGTAGTGGAAGTCGAATATGCGCAGCGCCCGATCCCGGTACCAGACCACCGGATCGAACGGTGAGAGGAGCGCCGCTGCTTCGATGCGCCGGGGCAGCCGCGCATCCTTGTGGAGCCAGGCCGGTATGGACTTGCCACCGCGTTCCCAACCACGCACGGTGACCGGAACGAGGTCGCCCGATTCCTCGAGCTCGCGGATCGCGACGAGCGCCGGCGCCGTCTTGATGCGGAAGTAGTCGGCCAGGTCGCCGACGGTGCCGATTCCGTGCGCGACGGCCGAGCGGCGGATGAGCTCGCGCACGGCATCCGCCTTGCTGACCTCGCGGCCCAGAATCTCGGCCGGGATCACCTGCTCGGCCAGCGCATAGCGGCGCTGGAAGCGCGTGCGACCTGCCGTGGCGACCTCGCCGAACAGGAACAGGAACTCCAGGCCGTGCTTGACGTCTGACCAGCCCCACCACGGGCCGGATCGCCGGTTTGCGTCGTGCTCGATCTCGCTCGCGGCGAGCGGACCTTTCTCGGCCAGTTCGGCCCTGAGCCAGTCCAGCATGGCGCCATTGTTGGCAACCCAACCGCCCGCCGCTGGCCCGTGGCTGCCGCGGAACGCTTCCATGCGCCAGGTGAAGAGTGGTCGATCCTCACGCCGCAGGATGGCCGCCTCGTGCGCCCAGTATTCGATGTGCGGGGCCCGCTCGCTGAACGTGAGGCGATCCAGCGCGGCCTTGTCGTACGCGCCGAGGCGCGCGAACACGGGCAGGTAGTGGCTGCGCTCGAAGACGTTGACCGAGTCGATCTGCAGCAGGTTGATGCGGTCAATGAGTCCGTTCAACTGCCGAGTGCCGACCACTTCGGGCCGTGCGCGCCCGAAGCCCTGCGCCGCAAGGGCGACCCGTCGCGCGAGCGCCGGCGAAATCGTTTCTGCCATCAGCGCGACTGTAGCGGGAACCCCCGACAGTTTCCCCCTCGTTTACCTCCCATACACCGTGATGATCCGTAGCATTTGCTGCGCGACCATAACGTCGTCCGTGCTGCCAGCTGGGCGCCCATTGCCCCCACACAGCGGAGGCAACCCGCTGGCCGGCCATTCTGGAGGACTAATTGTTCGTTAGACGCGCTCGTACGGCCGGCATCGCCGCTGTTGTCGCAATTGCTGCACTTTCCCTGTCGGCCTGCGCGAGCGGGGCGACAGCCTCGAGCACGACGGGAGCTGCCGTCGACGCCAAGACAGCGACGAGCGCCCAGGCATTCGGTGGCCTCGCCGGACTCGTGAAGGCCGCCAAGGCCGAGGGCAGCCTGAACGTCATCGCCTTGCCGGACAACTGGGCCAACTACGGCGCCATCAAGAAGGCCTTCACGGCCAAGTACGGAATCACCATCAACTCGGCGAGCCCCGACATCTCGAGCGCCGAAGAGATCACGGCCGCCAAGAACCTCAAGGGCCAGAGCACGGCTCCGGATGTCTTCGACGTCGGTCCCGCTGTCGCCCTCGCGAGCACGAGCTACTTCGCGCCGTACAAAGTCGCCAACTGGGCGGAGATTCCTGCCGGGAACAAGGAGTCGACCGGACTCTACGTGAACGACTACACCGGCAGCATGTCGATCGGCTACAACTCGAACGCGGTCCCGAAGCCGACGAGCCTCAATGACCTGCTCAGCTCGAAGTACAAGGGCGCCGTTGCGCTCAACGGTGACCCGACACAGGCGAACGCGGCGTTCTCGGCCGTCGGCTGGGTCTCCATGCAGAACGGCGGATCGCTCGACAACTTCCAGTCGGGGATCGACTTCTTCCACAAGCTGAAGACTGCCGGCAACTTCATCACCGTCGGTGCGACCCCGCAGACCATCGCCTCCGGCGAGACCAAGGTCGTCTTCGACTGGAGCTACAACAACCTGGCCGCCGCGGCAGCGACCCCGGGTTGGAAGGTCACGACCCTTCCTGGCACCGCGTACACGAGCTTCTACAACCAGGCCGTCAGCGCAACTGCCCCGCACCCGGCTGCTGCGCGCCTGTGGCAGGAGTTCCTGTATAGCCCGCAGGCACAGAACCTGTTCCTCACGGGCGGTGCGTACCCGGTCACGATCGCGGCCATGACGACCGCGGGCACGATCGACAAGACGGCCCTCTCGGCAATCGGTACGATCGGCAAGCAGGCCACCACGACCGACGCGCAGGCCACCGCTGCTAAGACCCTGCTCGCCGCCAACTGGGCTGCAGCGGTCAACTAAGCACAAACGATGACTGTCGCACCCGCGCCGGTTGTGCTCAACGGTGACGCCGAGGCCCAGCCTCGGCGTCACCCGTTGACCGAATCGGCATTGCCTCCCCGGCGGACCCGCAAGCGTCTCGCGAAGTACCTCGGCCTGACTCCGTTCGCCATCTACGTGCTGGTCTTCCTCGCGATCCCGACCCTCCTTGCGGTCTCCACGGGCTTCTTCACAAGCACTGGTGCGTTCACGATGGCCAACATCGTTGGTCTTTTCGACCCGGCCATTCTCACCACCTTCTTCAGCTCGTTCTGGGTGTCGGCCGTAACCGCGGTCGTCGGCGCAGTCGTTGGCGCGCTCGTCTGCTACGCGCTGCTCGGTACGAAGGCGGAGGGCGCCTTGCGGTCGACGATCGACTCCGCCAGCAGCGTGCTGGCGCAGTTCGGCGGCATCATGCTCGCCTTCGCCTTTATCGCGACGATCGGCATCCAGGGCATGGTGACCCTGTTCCTCAAGAACACCTTCGGAATCGACATCTTCGCGAACGGTGTTTGGCTCTATCAGGTTCCGGGACTCCTGCTGCCATACATCTACTTCCAGGTCCCGCTCATGATCATCACTTTCATGCCGGCGCTCGAGGGCCTCAAACCCCAATGGGCCGAGGCGAACGCGACCCTCGGTGGAACCCGATTCACTTACTGGACCCGCGTCGCTGCCCCGGTCCTCGCACCCTCGTTCTTCGGAAGTCTCTTGTTGCTCTTCGCCAACGCGTTCTCGTCCTATGCGACCGCGGCGGCCCTGATCAGCCAGGGGTCACAGATCGTGCCACTGCAGATCCGCACCGCCCTCATCAGTGAGACCGTGCTTGGCAGGGAGAACATGGCGGGCGCACTCGCTCTCGGGATGATCATCGTCATGATCATCGTGATGACCGGATACTCCGCGCTCCAGTCACGCACGGCAAGGTGGCAGAAGTGAGCCGGAGCATCGCCACGCGGATCGGTGCCGAGCCCGGCAAGGCGACTCGCTCCGTCATCCTGATCATCGTCGGTCTTGTCTTTGTCGTACCGATCGCCGCGATGCTCGAATTCACCTTCCGGGCCGGGCTGGCCGGCGGTTACACCTTCGCGCACTGGACTGGAATCTTCGACCCGGCCCAGGCATCGAACTACAGCAACCTCCTGGTGGGCATCGGCAACTCGGTGGTCCTCGCGATCGTGACCGTCGCCATTGTCCTGGTGGTCCTGCTGCCGACGATGATCCTCGTGCACCTACAGTTCCCCAGGCTTCGCCGAGTTCTCGAGATTATCTGTATCGTCCCCATCACGGTGCCGGCAATCGTGCTCGTGGTCGGCCTCGCGCCCGTCTATTCGGTTGTCGTGACCATCCTCGGCGGCGACACCTGGACGCTCGCCTTTGCCTACGGCATCACCGTGCTGCCGTACGCATACCGTGCTATCCAGGCGAATCTTGGCGCGGTCGACATGATCACGCTGAGCGAGGCGGGCCGGTCCCTCGGTGCCGGCTGGCTCCGCGTGCTCTGGCACGTCATCCTGCCCAATCTGCGACGCGGAATCATCGCGGCATCGTTCATCTCAGTCGCGGTCGTGCTCGGCGAGTTCACGATCGCCTCCCTGCTCAACCGCACCAACATGCAGACTGCACTGCTGCAGCTCGCGCAGACCGATGGATACGTTGCTGTGATCTTCGCGTTGCTCTCGCTCATCGTCGCCTTTCTCATCCTTCTTCTCATCGGCCGACTGGGTCGAACCCGAGGCAATCGGAGTACATCATGACCGCCACCACCGCCACCAGCACCCCGTCATCCCTCAGCGCGCCCAACACGGGCGCGACCGTCCAGCTCATCGATGTCGTCAAGGACTACGCCGGCCAGCGCGCGCTTGACGGGGTCGCGCTCTCCATCAATCCAGGGGAGTTCATCGCGCTGCTCGGTCCGTCCGGCTGCGGCAAGACCACCGCGCTGCGCGCGCTCTCCGGCCTTGAGCAGGTCGATGGCGGCCACATCCTGATCGACGGCAAGGACGTTGTGGATGTGCCGGTCAACAAGCGCGACATCGGCATGGTCTTCCAGTCCTACTCCCTCTTTCCCCATCTGACAGCGGGCGAGAATGTCGAATTCGGGCTGCGGATGCGCAAGGTCGGAGCCGCGGAGCGTCGTCGCCGCGCAGCCGAGACGCTCGAGCTGGTCGGCCTCGATCATCACGTCGGTCGCTACGCGCATCAGCTCAGCGGTGGACAGCAGCAGCGCGTGGCTCTCGCACGCGCCCTGGTGACGCAGCCCCGCGTGCTCCTGCTCGACGAGCCGCTGTCGGCGCTCGACGCGAAGGTGCGGGTGCAGCTTCGCGAGGAGATCCGCCGCATTCAGCTCGATCTCGGAATCACGACGCTGTACGTCACGCACGATCAGGAGGAGGCGCTCTCGGTCTCCGATCATGTCGCCGTGATGTACGGGGGACGAATCGAGCAAATGGGCTCGCCGGCGGAGATGTACAGCGCGCCCGCGACGCCGTTCGTGGCGGAGTACATCGGCACGATGAACCGGCTCGAAGGCACGGTCGTCGACGGCGGGGTCTCACACGCCGGCACGACGCTTCGGATCGAGGAGGCGCAAAGCCGGCCGCGCGGTGAGCGCGTGCTCGTGCTCGTCAGGCCGGAGACGGTCGCCGTCGAGCGGGCGAATGGCGGCGGCGGCGGCGTGAATACGCTCGTCGGCGACGTCGTGACGCAGACCTTCCTGGGGCCGGTGACGCGCTTGAAGATCCTCGGGGACGGAGTCGACGTGATCGCCGACGTGCCGACTCAGAAGGCGCTGTCGCTGCCGGTCGGTACCCGCGTTGCCGCGGTGCTTCCGGCTGAAGGGGCGCGTCTGCTGAGCCTCAAAGAGGACGTGCCCCAAATAGCCGAAGAGCCAGTTCCGGCCGGTCGGTGAAGATGCCGGCCACGCCGGCGGCGGCGAGGTCGCGCATACGCCGCTCGTCGTTCACCGTGTAGACGAGCGGGACGAGTCCGAGCCGCTGTGCCGCGCGGATGCCGCGGGCCGTCACGCGCGCATTGTTGAAGCCGGCCGCCCACGCCTCATGCGCGGCACGGATCGACACGGAGAAGCCGACGTGCTGCACGGTGCGCAGGCCGGGGCGGAGCGCGCGTGCCTCTTCGAGCGGCTTGCGCTGGAAGCAGACGAGCGCGTCGGCGTCCGACAGAAGGCGAACTGCGCGCGCCACGACACTGTGGCGGCGATAGCGGCTCGGGGTCTTCAGCTCGACCATCACGCCGATGCGCCCGCGCATCAGATCGAGCGCCGCCTCGAGGGTCGGGTAGTCGCGACGGGAGCGCGGTGATTCGTGCGTGACAACGAGTCGCCCTTCCCGGTCGGCATGCACGTCGATCTCGACGTAGTCCGCGCCGATCTCGATCGCACGCTCGAACGCGGGCAGCGTGTTTTCGGGAAGCTCGGCCGAAGCGCCGCGATGGGCTATGACAAGCATCGGCGCATCAGTTCGACATCGATGCGGTCGACGACCGCGTCGGCTTCGCGGAGTCGCTGAGGATCGAGCGTCCCGAGCTTTGCAATCACGCGCAGCCCGGCGGCCTTTGCGGACTCGATGCCGGCCTCGGTGTCCTCGAAGACGAGCGCATCGTCGGAATCGCCTAGGAGCCGGAGCGTCTTCAGGTACCCCTCCGGGTCGGGCTTACCGTGCACGACGTCGTCGGAGGTGACGATCGTCCGAAAGCACGCGGCCAGCCCAGCAGCCTCGACGACCGGCTCGATCTCCGCACGTGCAGCGCCCGAGCAGATTGCGAGCGGCACGCGTTTGGCTGCGAAGCGCACCGCGTCGCGCACGTGCTCGTGGATCGAGGAGCCGTCTCCGACGGCAGCGCGATAGCGGTTCACGCGCTCTGCGATCACCTCGTCGACGTCGGGATGATCCTCGCCGAGCCACGTCCGCACGATCTCCGGGTCGGAGAGGCCCGCGAGCCGGTCGAAGTACTCCTGCGCCGACAGCGGCTTCCCGTGTTCGGCGAACAGTTCGATGAAGATGTCGCACAAGATCGGCTCGTCGTCCGACAGCGTGCCGTTGAAGTCGAAGATGATTGCGTTCGTCATCCGATCTCGGACTCCCATACGATCCGCGTGCGGTCGCCGCGAAAGACATCGCGCGAGATCTCGACCGGCCGCCCGTTCGCAGCAAACGCTGTGCGCTCCACGAGCATCACGGGTGCGCCCGCGTCGATACCCAGCGCTTCGGCTTCGTCCCGCCGAGCAAGCGCCGGCTCGAGCCGCTCCTCGGCGCGCACCGGCACGTCGTCGTACAACGCGCGGATCAACTCGTAGATGGAACCGTCTAGCGGCTCGTCGAGCAGCCCCGGATAGATGTCGACCGCGTATGCGCCGCGCTCGAGCGCGACCGGCTCTCCGTTCGCAAGCCGCACGCGCTCGATCGCGTAGACCCGTCTGCCGAGCCCACGCTCGTGCGGTTCGGCCGGGCGTTCCAGAGCGCTGAGCACCCGCGCGCCGGCGGCGAGCCCGAGACCGCGTAGCTGATCGGAGAGGGCGGACGTTCCCACGAGCTCGAGCTTCGGCTCGGCGACGAACGTGCCTCCGTAGCGCCCCTTGCTGCGCTCCAACAGCCCATGCCGTTCGAGCTCGCCGAGCGCCTGCCGCAGCGTCATCCGGCTGACGCCAAAGCGCTGCGCGAGCACGCGCTCAGCCGGCAGGCGGTCTCCCGGCGTCAGCTGCCCACGCTCGATCGCCTGCTCGAGAGCAGCTTCGATCTGCGCGTGGGCGGGGCCACGGCCGGGCTTGACAGGAGCTTTCGGGAGCGCCACTATGGTCTAGACTTTAGCATGGTGGTGCTCGGCGACAAGGAGTTTCATCCGCTCTGGCTGCGTGACAACTGCCAGTGCCCGGAGTGTCGCCATGAGAGCGGACAGCGGCTGCTCGACACACGCTCGCTGCCGGACGATCT